>JBDHQG010000129.1:0-8779 GCA_039806925.1 Limisphaerales bacterium | reverse complement strand
AGCGCCGCCGAGCTGGCGTCCGCCCGGCAGCAAGTCCCACAGCACTTCACCGATGCCGACGATCTTGAAACTCATCGACGCCTCCGCGGCATCGCCATCCGAATCAGATTCTGCATGGCGCCAATGGGATCAAAGATCGCCTTCAAGTGAAGTTGGTTGGTTTCGCGGGGTCTGCGAACATTGTCTTCTTATTAGCACCCGGCTTTAGCCGGGTGAAGATTGAGATGAGTCGATCTGAGCCGCTTTAGCGGCTTACCCTCTGAAGGAAGCTGTTGAAACAGCTCTTCTATTCTCCGGTTCCTGTCACCCGGCTGAAGCCGGGTGCTAAGGAGAAGATCGATTAATCTCGGTCGTGCAAGCACATCACGGCGTCGCCAGCCGGTAGAAGCGATTCGTGTTCGGCGTCGAGTCCTGGATGATCGCCGTCCAGTTCGTGGCCCGGGCGGGAAGGGCCGTGAGCGTGCTCCAGCTTCCGGGGTTCATGCTGTCGCTGAACTGCACGGAGTACGTGCGGTTCGAGATGGCGCCGAAGGTCAGCGTCGCGCCGGCGGCGGCGGTGATGGAATCGATCTTCAGGAAGCTCGCGGCGTTCGTCGGATCGGTTCCAGCCTTTTGCTCCTGCGCATTCGTCAGCCCGTCGCCGTCGGAGTCGAGCGAAGCGTCTCCGCCGGTGCTGCTGCCGAAGTGGGTTTGCTCGAACAGATCCGACAGCCCGTCGCCATCGCTGTCGGCGAGCACCGTGACGGTGAAGGTCGTGTTCGCGCCCGGCGCGGGATAGGCGGCGTTGGTGATGACGATGCGGCAGGTGAAGTTTGACGACAGGCTGCCATTGGTGAGGACGAAGCCCGTGGCATTGGCGTTGATGGTGACGATGTTCACACGGCTGTCCGACGCGAGGACGGTGGCGACCGGCGCCGCGCCACGTCGCCACGAATAACCGAACGGCGCGGGGTTCCCCGAAATGCCGACGCTGAAGGTGATGTCGCCTCCAGCCACGACGGTCTGGTTCACCGGCGGCTGCACGATGATCGGCGTGAGCAGCACCGTCAGGCGCGCCGGAACGCTGGTGAGCGAGCCGATGGCATCCGTGATCTCGACATCGTAGAGGCCGTCCTGCGCGAGCGTGACATTGCTGATGGTGAGCGATGGCGTGGTGGCCCCGGGAATCGGAGCGCCGTTGAAGCGCCACTGGTACGTGACGGACGAGGAGCTGTAGGCGGCCACGCTGAAGGTCGCGCTGCGATTGGTGGTGCTGCCGTAATCGATCGCGTTCGTGGAACCACGCAGGCTGACACTCTGCGGCTGTGCGAGGATCGCGGCGCCGTAGATGATCGAGATGATCGCGTTGCTGCTGACGACGGAACCGTTCGCGTTCGCCACCATGCACTGGTAAGCGCCGTTCTGGTCCGGCTGGATGTTCGGGAGGAAGAGCAGCGCGTTCGTGGCATCCGGCAGATTCGCGCCGTTGAAACGCCATTGGTAACGGAGCGGGCCGGGGCCTCCCGCTGTGACACTGAGCACGGGACTGGAGAAGGCCACGACGGTCTGGCTCTGCGGCTGCGAGGCGAGGACGGGCGCGTTGCCGGTGACAATGTGGCTGCTCGCGGCGGTGGGCTCCGCGGCGAGCCAGTTGGCGGGATCGTTTCCGTAGGCGGCCGCGTTGACGCGTTGGAGCGAGAGGCCGAAGCCATCGGCGCCCGCGGGCCAGGGGGCGGAATCGCCGTAGCTGACCTTGTCCACCAGCACGTAGGGCACGCCGGCGGGCAGCGGCGTGGTCGGCTTCTTCAGCTCCACGTCTTCGGCGTCGTTCGAGAGCTGGCCGCTGTAAGGGCCGAAGATTTGCACGCCCGCCGCGACGCCGAACCTGGCACGGAATGCGGCGAGTTGTGGGGCGTTGGCGGGATTGAAGTTCACCAGCAGCGCGAACTCGCCCGAGGTGAGTGTGACGTTCATCGGGAAGATGAAATCCACGCCGCCGCTCAAGCGCCAGGTGTTGGCCGGACTAATCGCATCGTAGAGCGCCACGCTCGCGCCGGAGATGTTGAGCAGCTCGATGAATTCGTCGTCGCTGTTGTCACTGCCATCGGCGAATTCGGTGGGATGGTAATGGATCTCGTTAATGACGATTGGCCCGACGCGCGGGCCGGTGTTTGTGGCCCCAAGCGTGCGCGAGGACTGGGCGACAAATTGTTCCTCGCCCGTGCTCGTGAGATGGCGGCCGAAGGAGAAGCCATTGTCCGCCGCGCCGAAGTCGAAGCCGTGGAAGTAGCCGGTGAGGTTCCCGTTCACGTCCGCGCTGAAGAGCCAGACTTCGTCGCCATCGGAACTGAGCGCGAAGCCAGTGCCGCCGGGATTGAAATCAGCTTCGGTGAAGACGTGGTAGCCCCTGGCTGGAATCGTGACGCCAGCCGGGATGCGAAACTTTTTCGGCGTGTTGAAGTCGTCGCTCAGGAACCAGCCGCTGATGTCGGCGGCGTTCGCGGCCGGATTGAAAAGCTCGATGCTGTCGGTCGGTGGCGGCACGTCGGAGCGCGAGAGGATTTCGTTCACGACGACGGCCGGGATGTTCTGCGGCCCGGGATCTTCCCACGACGGCGTGCCGCCGAGGAATCCGCTCGAGCGCCATTGCGAACGATCGTTCCAGCGGTCGGACGCGGCGTTTTCGTCCACGACCACGAGCGAGAAGCCGAGGCCATCGGTGATGGGGTGCCACGAGTTGTTGTACGAGAAATCGAGAATCTCCTCGCCCGCGGCATCGACGAGACGGATGCGTTCGCCGTTGTTGTCGAGGCTGCCGGTGTACTGGCCGGCGACGAGCGGCGCGTTCCAGCCGTAGCGCGAGGCGAACGCGATCCCGTTCTTCACCACCACGACGCTTTGCCCCGGCGCGAGCGTGCCGCCGCCCGCGCTCGTGAAGTCGAACTCGATGCCGTTCACGAAACGAACGCCGTTAAAGTTGAGCGTCACGGTCGGCGAGATGTTGCGCACTTCGATGAACTCGAAGTCTTCCGCCGCGTTGGTGTTACCGGCGAGCGCCGACGGGTGATACATGATTTCGGTGACGCGCAGGAACTGCTGCGCAAGGCTCGGCGCGCCCGTGTAGGCGAAGGTCTGGCGGGTGTTGCCGAAGTGGTCCACGAGCCGAACTCCTTCGCCGCGCGCCGAGAGCTGGCCGCGGTAATTGCCCTGCACAAACAGGCCGAGGCCGCCGCGGGGTCCGGCGGCGCGGGCGCGGAAGGCGTTCACATCGGGCGAGACATACATGACGTTGTTTCCGCGCACGACGGTGCCGGCGGCGAAGGTGTGCTGCACCGCGCCATCGAGCCGCCAGCCGGAGATGTCCACGGCGAACGGCAGCGCGTTGGTGAGGCAGATGTATTCCTCGGCCTGGTTGCCGGACGCCGGATTGAAATCCACCGCGGCGATCTCGACGCCGGCGTTGATGGGGAGCGCATCCGGGATCAAACGGTCGCCGACAGGGCGCGCGGCGTTCGTCACCGAATAGTTCACGAACAGATCCGTGCGGCGCGTCGGGAAGTAGTTCTTGAGCGTCGTGACGTTGGCGGCGATGCCGGGAATGGCGTTCGACACGCTGCGATACCATTGATCGACGCGCTGCTCGAACCAGCCGGCGGCGGCGGGCGTGCCGGGCGGCTGGAGGTATTGATCCATCAAGGTGCGCAGGCGGCGCAGGTACATCTCGCGCAGCGGCGGGTCGTTGAAGATGACGGTCCAGAGCACGCTGTATTGATTGGCGTTCTGCTTGGCGTGGAATTGATCGCCGAAGAACGGATGCCGCAGGAACGAGCCGCCGTCGCCCTCGATGCCGTAGGTCCAGTCCTTGTCCCACGGCAGGATGAACCATTCGCCGGTGCCGCGCGTGTCGCGATACATGTACATGTTCTTGCGCACGTCGTCGGAGTCCATGTTGATGGCGCGCACGGCGACGTAGTTGATCAGGTTCGGCACGTTGGCGTGGTCGAAGAAATGCGCGATGCGCGCGTTCTGGTCGGCGAGGTTCAGCCCGTTCACGAACGCCTGCAGGTCGGAGTTGTCCTCGTGGCGGCGCGTGCGCTTCTGCACGCCGTCCGTGGAGTCGGAGAAGATCGGGTTCAGGTTGCTGCGCTGGTCGAACTTGTAGAGCGCGCCCTCGGGATCGAGCCCGCGCGCCTGGAGGTATTCGTCGTCCGGCTGCTCGACGTAGATCGCGACGCGGTCCGTGCCGGCGTTCCGACGCAGCAGCATGTGGTGCGAGTGCAGCGAGAGGCTTCCGGCGATGTGGAAGGTCTCGAAGGCGATCGGCGGACGGAGCAGCGTGGGGTCGGAGCCGGCGCCGTTGAGGTTGATCTCCTCCAAGCGGCCGACCACGTCGTTGATCTTCGGATGCGCGCCGCGGTTGAAGTCGAACTTCTGGCCGGAGGTGGTCGCCGAGCCGCGGACACGGACGAAGACGTTGTCGAAGAACTCGCCGTTCAAGAGAACGGAGGCTCGGGAGCCCGTGCGGGTCGTGGAGTTGGGAACGTCCGCGGTGAACCATTCGAAGATCGGCAGCGTGCTGGTGACGGCGGGATTCGCCACGACGGTGCCGAGATATTCGGCGGAGCCGAGCGGGTCTTCAAACAACGGCCAGCGCGAGGTGCGTCCGGCGGCGTCGGTCGCGGTGACGAGGAAGCGGACCATTTGCCCGGGCGTCGAGGCGGACGCGGGAATGACCGCGCCGAAGATTCCGTCGCCCGCCGCGCCGTCGCCGTGCGCGCCGTCGTCGAGCATCGCGAGGAAATTCGTCACGCCATACATCACGCGGTAACGGAGCGTGATGTTTGTCACGGCGCTGAATGACGGGCTCACGCGCGCCGTGACGGTGATGTCGTCCGTGTCGGATGGACGATTCGGCAGCGCAGGGGTGAACTGGATGCCGGTGATGATCGGCCCGAGGTCCGCCGTTCCGACGCCGTTGATGTTGCCGGGCGTGGGCTGCGTGAAGTAGCGGGGGACATCGTCGAGCGCGCCGAAGCTGGTGGCGGTGAGTTCGGCGTGCAGGAGGAAGTCGGAGTTGTCGGCGCTGATGTTCAGCCCGTGAATGGCGAGGACGTTTTCTCCGGCCACGAGCGCGCCGCGAGCATCGTTGAGGGTGAACTCCTCGAAGGTCGCCGCGGCGTTGTCCGGGTGACGCGCGGTGGCCGCGGCGTTCCAGCCGTTCGTTTCGGCGGCGTTGACGGAGAGCACTTCCTGGCCGTTCAGATAGGCCACGAAGCCGTCGTCGTAACGCAGGCGGAGCAGCAGGTGATCGATCTCGGCGACGTTGGTGACGGTGAACGGCAGGCGCAGGTAGGCGGAGCTGTTCACGCCGTGCATCGCCGCGCGGAGATCGGTGCCGAGAAGCGCGGCGTAGGACGCGCCGCCGCCCAGCGCGGTTTGGTATTGGCGGGTGATCTCGTCGGGCGAGAGCGCGCGGTTGTAGAGGGCGACTTCGTCGAGCAGGCCGTTGAACGGGATGCTCGGGGTCGACGGCGAGCCGCCGTGATTCGCGCCGATGACGAGATCGTTGGCGATGTTCATCGAGGCGGTGTCATTGCCGCTGAGAATGGCGGCGCCGTTCAGGTACGCGGTGGTGAGGCCGCTGGCGTTGCGGGTGACGACGAGGAAATGCCACTGGTTGTTCGCCACGGTGCCGCCGGTGCCGATGAACGCGTTGTGATAGACGCTGATGGTGTTCGCGCCGGACGAGGCCATGTGGATGCCGTAGTCGTTGCCGGACGCCTTGTAGGTGAAGAGATCGCCACGCGTGCCGGCGTTCGCCGGGTTGAACCACATCGCAATCGAGTAGGCGCCGGTGCCGAAGTCGAACGCGGCATTGTCCGTGACCTGGATGCGGCCCGTGGTGCCGTTCAGGCGCGGCGCGGTGTTCGTGGTCTCGAAGCCGCCGAACGCGGGCGGACGCGGGCCGGGCTGGTTCAGCGTCGGGCTGCCCTGATACGTAGCGGTGATGGCGGCGCCGAGGGAACCCGAGTTGGCGGCGGCGGTTCCGGTGGTTTCGCTGAAACGCCACCAGGCGATCGGCGCGGCGTTGCTGACGGCGGCGGAGTAGAGATCTTCAACCGGGTCGGGCACGCCGGTGTCGAAACCGATCGCGCCGTTGCCGGCAATCCATGTGGAATCATCGAAGCCCGGCAGAGTCCACGCGTTGCCCAGCGAACCGTTCGCAGGCACGAACGCGCGCGCGGCGGCGTTCGTGGGAACGAGCGTGAAGGTGGCGGTTTCGAGGCCGAAGCCGAAGGAGACATCGGTGACCTGCGCCGGGAATGCCGGGGTAAATTGCGAGGCAATGGTGACGCCGTCGGGCTCGACAAGCGCAAGGTACTCGCCGCCGGCGCCGAGCTTGAAGTTGGTGTGCAGCGGCGCGCCGGGTGTGCGGCGGTTCTTCTCCGAGGCGAAGACGGTGATGAATGCGCCGGGCGGAATGTTGGTGGCCGGGAACCGCCACTTGGTCGGCGAGCCGGCGCTGTCGGTCAGTGCCCAGTCGAGCAGGTTCACGCTCGCGGAAGACGCGTTGTAGAGCTCGATCCAGTCGGAAAACTCGCCGTCCTCATCGGCGAGCGTGGTCGAGTTCGCCGCCATGAATTCGGAGAGGATCACCGGGGACGCGGCGCTGGCGGCACGGGGAGCGCCGAGGACGGACACGAGAAGGCCGAGGGCAAGGATGCGTATGGAGGTGTTCATATACGACAAGCTGGAGGTGTTTCTGGCGTTGTTTATCACAGAAACTACGAGGCCGGGCAAACGGATTATGATGCCGGTGAAGTTCGCCCGCGCGGAGAATTTCACGGCGCATCTGGAGGACGCGCTGCCGCAAACATGCGGACCGCGACCGGTCCCCCGGTCGCAGCGGGTGAAACGCACCAGCATCGTGGGAGTTTGCGCAGATCGTCGCCCGGACCACGCGCTGCGAGCCGAGACGGCTCGCGGGCCGACGTTGTGACGTCATTGGCTTACTTCGCCGGGCCGACTGGAAGCTTCTCGACGGGCGTGGTGCTGAACTTCACATGGGCGAAGCATTCCGGGATGTGCGAATCCCAGATGCCGTGGCGCGTCCAGACCCAGCCGCCGGAATCCTTCGCGGGCGGCGCTTCCTTGTAGGTGTTGAAGCGCGAGAAATCCATCCGCCACACGTCGCCGTCCTTCGGCGGCAGCGGGCGGTTGTCGGCCTTGGCGAGCCATTCGAGACCCTTCCACGGGAAGGCGAGTTCCACCGTCCAGCCGCGATCGCGATCCTTGTCGTTGTTCACCGTGCCGTCGATGTGGACGGCGGTCTTCTTGCCAGGAAACGGCCAGTTGAAATTCCCAAGACGTCCACCGCGCGGATGCTTGGTGAAGCCGACGCCGTTGAAGGGCGTGAGTTTGTTGCGCGCGAACTCAGGTGCCTTGGAGAAGCCGCCGGATTCGTAGGCGTCGTTCCAGAGGAAGAAGACTTCATAGGCGGTGTTGAAGCCGTTGATCTCGAATTCGTAGTAGGCGTCGCGCCCGGCGATGAAGAACTCGACGTCGTTGTCGTAATAGATCGGGTCGTTGTAGTTCGTGTACTTCGCGTGGACGAACGGTTCCTCGATGCGGTAGGCGACGTAGAGGTTCGTGTCATCCCACACGACCATCGCGTGCGTGTCGTGAATCGTCTTGCCGCCGGTGAGGATGTCCACGAAGCGCGGCGACTTCGGCGCACGGCTCCAGACGACTTCGTCGAGTTTGCCATCGATGTGGATGGGTTCCGTGACGCGATGCGCGGTGTAGCGCGCAATCTCGTTCTCGGGACACGGAAACTTCGAGGCAACTTCCGCGGCGGACACGGGCAGCATGTGGAGAACGAGCGAGGCGAGGGCGGGGAAAACGAGGTTGCGCGGCGTCATTTGCCTTTCCGGTTAATCGGTTTTCGCCACGGCGGCAAACACAATTCGAGATATCGCTCTGCTCTTTGGACCGGTTTTATTGCCGACACGGAGGCAGTCACGGTTTCGCCTTCGCCTTGGCGAGGACGTCCGCAATGGCCACCGGCTTGCCGTCCTGACGCTTGCTTTCGTCCGCCGCTTCCATGAACGCGAAGAGCTCGATGGTTTCGGCGGGCGAAACCGGCGGTTGCTTCGTCTGGAGAAACTTCACGATCTCCACCACGAGCGGCGCATAGCCATCGAAGGAGCCGACCGGCGACTCGCCTTTTTCGCCAACGGCTTTGCCGCTGTAGCCCGGGCCTTCGCGGAAGATGCCGGTGCGGCCGCCCTTCCACTTGCCGATGACCTCGATCTTGCCGTCGGCGGTTTTGCGGCGCTCGACGGTTTCGCAGCCGGTGCCCATGACGGTGAAGAGCGATTCGCAGCCGTGGACGCCATACCAGAACAGGTCGGGATGATTCGGCTCCAGCGGCGACGGGCTCGACGTCTCGGCGCTCAGCACCTTGCCGATGCTGCCGTTGCGCACGGCCTGGGTGTTCTTCGCGAAACGCAGCGAGGAGGAACTGAAGATCGGAACGCCCGCGGCCCCGGCGAGGCGATAAATCTCAATCGCGTCGCGCAAGGTGCCGCCGACCGGCTTGTCGAGATAGAGCGGTTTCTTCGCCGCGATGACGATGCGCGCCTGTTCGAGGTGCGGCCGGCCATCCACGGCGGTGATGAGCACGGCGTCGACGTTTGCGCAGACCTGCTCGATGGTGTCGTAAATCTTCACGCCGTATTTCTCGCGCAGGGCGGTGGTGTATTCCTCGACCTTGCCGATGCTGGACGGGATGTCCGCG
>JBDHQG010000128.1:0-8784 GCA_039806925.1 Limisphaerales bacterium | reverse complement strand
CCTCGTCCCCCAGCTGCTTGGCCAGCCGGGTGCTCTCGCTGTTGCGCGAGGCCATGCTCGCAAGCTCCTCCAAAGACGCGCTGGTCTCCTCCAGCGAGGCCGCCTGCTCGCTCGACCCCTCGGCGAGGGACTGGCTGGCGCTGGAGATTTCCTCCGACGCCAAATGGGTTTGCCGCGCGGTCTCACCCAGGCTTTCCGACACGCGCCGGATGGGGGCCACAATCATCTTGAGCAACAGCCGAACCAGGAGCACGCCCATGATCACGCTGAACACCCCCGCCACGATCGAGGCGTTGGAAAGCGTGGTCACCTCGTTCTGAATTGCGCCCAATGACCGGTAAAACTCCTCCTGCTGCTCGTCGGAAAATGTCTTGAGCCGTTGCTGGAGCTTCTCCGCGGCGGCGTCAAACTCCGGCATCATCTTGTTGCCGGACGCCGGACCGCCCGCCACATAGGCCGATGCCATGTTCGTGCCCGTCCGGTAATACTCTTCAAAACCCGCCTCCAATTCCTTCAACCGGCCCAGATCCTCCGCCGCCCTCTCGCGCTCAAACATCTGCCGGAAGCCGGCTGCGCCCTCCAGAAAGTTCTTTCGGCGTTCAGCCGCCTTCTTGAACCCATCATCCAGGCCATCCTGTCCGCGCGTGGCCGAGACGTCCTGAAGAAACTGCTGGACCTGGGCCACGTCGAGCTTCATCTGCCAGGCCGCCGTGTAGAACACCGCGGACTCCTCCCGGGCGTGGGTGACCTTGCTTCGCACCGACTGCGTGACCAGAACCAGGGCCCCGGCCAGAAGCAGCAGCACCACGAGGGGAACGGCCTGCGAAAGGATTATTTTTGCGGAAAGAGAAAATCTGCTCAGCATCGATCTCATACAACCAATCCGTCATTATGTCCGTGTTTATTCCCGATTCCTTCCTCCTCAGGCCGCCTGCGCCGTTTGTGCCAGCCGCTCCATCGTCTCCGAAGTCAGCAGCCGGTCGATGTCCAGCAGGGTCTTCACCTTGCCGCGCACCTTGGCCATGCCGAGGATGTAATCCGTGTCGAGCTTCGACCCGAAATCCGGCGTCTGCTCGACCTCGTTGCCGCCAAAGTTGGTGACCTCCTCCACGCCATCGACGATGAAGCCCATGAACGCCAGCGCGCCGCCGGGCGACTTCACCTGAACCACGACGATGCAGGTCCGCTCCGATGACTGCGCCTCCGCGAGGCCGAACTTGATCCGCAAATCGACAATCGGCACCACCTTGCCGCGCAGGTTGATGACGCCCTTCACGTACGGCGGCATCTGGGGGACGGAGGTGATGTCCATCAGGCGGATGATTTCACGGACCTTCAGCACGCTGATGCCGTAAGACTCATGCCCGAGCACGAAGGTGAGATACTTGCCGGCGTTGGTGGCGGCGGCGTTGGAAACGGTCTGCGGTTCTTGAGTGGCGGTGGACATATAATCAAGCGTTCGGTTTGAGGATTCAGTTCAGTTCAAAATGTCAGGATCGGTTCACGCCGAAACCGCGGCCTGCGGCCCGGTCTTCAGTTTCACGAGGGAGTTCACATCGAGAATCAGGCCGACGCGGCCATCGCCCAGGATGGCGCCGCCGGCAAGGGACGGGTTCCGCTTGAACGTCTCGCCCAGGCTCTTGATCACGACCTCCTGCTTGCCAAGCAGCCGGTCCACCTGCACGCAGCGATCCGCGCCATCGGCCTCCACCACCACCACGATGCTCTCGATGGGATTCTTCGATTCAGGAGCGACATCGAAATGCTCGTACAGCCGCAGCAACGGGCTGAGCCGCCCGCGAACGTTCACCATCTCGCCGCGCTCATGCACGGTGGACAGCATGTCCTGCGTGGGACGGAACGATTCCCGGATCGAAAGCGTCGGCAGGATGTAGCGCTCGCTGCCCACGCTCACCACCAGGCCGTCGATGATCGCCAGCGTCAGCGGGAGCGAAATCGTGAACACCGAGCCCTGGCCGAGCGTGGACGAGATGTCGATCTTGCCGCGCAGCTTGTCGATGTTCTTGCGGACCACGTCCATCCCCACGCCGCGCCCCGAGATGTCCGTGATCACCGCCGCCGTGGAAAACCCCGGGGCAAAGATGAGGTTGAAAATCTCCTTCTCGGAAAGCTGGTCCGTCGGCTTGATGATGCCCTTCTCCACCGCCTTCGCCACGAGCCGCTCCTTGTTCAGGCCCGCGCCATCGTCGCGAATCTCGATCACGATGTTGCCGCCCTGGTGGAACGCGCGCAGCAGCACGGTGCCGGCGGCGGGCTTGCCCTTCGCCACGCGGACATCCGGCGTCTCGATGCCGTGATCCACCGAGTTGCGGACCATGTGAATCAACGGATCGCTGATCTCCTCCACGATGGTGCGGTCCAGCTCCGTGTCCTCGCCCTCCATCACCAGCTCCGCCTGCTTGCCGATCTTCGCCGCCGTGTCGCGCACCAGGCGCGTCATCTTCTGGAACGTCGCCCGAATCGGCACCATGCGCATCGACATCGCCGTGCGCTGAAGCTCGTTCGTGATGCGGCCCAGCTGCGCGAGGTTCCGCGCCAGCTTCTGGCTCTGCAGCGTCCCGAGATCCCTGTCCTGCGCAATCAACGATTGCGCGATCACCATTTCGCCGACGAGATCCACGAGGCTGTCCAGCTTCTGCGTGTCAACCTTGACCACCGCGTTGGAACCCGGCTTCGCGCCGGGGGCATCCTTGATGCCCACCGATTCGGTCTTCGCCGCCGCCTTCGGGGCCGGGGTTGAGGCCGGGGCCGGAGCGGGCGCAGCAGGAGCCACCGTTGGGGCGGCGGGCGCCGGCGCGCTCGCGGGCGTTGGTGCCTTCGGGGCCGGAGCGGAATCGGGGCCGTGCAGGAACGTGCGCACCGGCGCGAGCAACGCCTGCGCCGGCACAACGATGGGTCCCCGCGGCCTGGCGCCGGAGATCAACTGGTTCATCTCGGCGATGAATTTTTTCAGCGTGTCGCCGCCCTCGAGAATCACATTGATGATCCCGGAGTTGACGGTGAGCTTGTGATTGCGCGCGAGGTCGAGCAGCGACTCCAGCTCGTGCGCGAGATTCTTCATCGGGAGCAGGTTCAGGAAGCCCGAGCCGCCCTTGAACGTGTGGAACGCGCGGAAGATGGAGTTCAGCGTGTCCGCGTCCGTCGGGTTTTCCTCGAGCGTCAGCACGCCGAGCTCGATGTTTTGCAGGTGCTCGCCCGATTCGTTGATGAACTCGCGCAGCAGATCGCCGTCGCTCTCGATGTTCATCTCCAGCGCTTCCTCGGGGGGCAATTCCCCGGAGGGGGCCGGCGTGGCGGAAGCGTTCGCCGCCGGGGCGGGGGCTGGAGCCGCGGCGCCGGTCGCCGCCGTTTCCGCCGGAAGCGCCGGAAGCTCCCTTCCGGCCTGGGCCAGGGTCAGCGCGTGTTGCATCCAGTTCACCCATACGCGCAGCTGCTCGACCTGCGCCGCATCGAAGGCGGCGCGCTCGAACGCCACGTCCACGATTCCGCGGGCGCGGGCCAGCGCCTGTGGCAGCGGGGAAAGCAGCGGCGAGTTCGCGCCAATCTCCTCCATTTCGGCGAGCAGCGAGTTGACGGGCAGCAACCCGTCGTCGCGGCCCGCGGTTGCGTAGACAAGTTCCACCGCGACTTTTTCCGCCAGTTGGGCGAGCGCGGCCAGGTAATTTGAAGTCGGTTCAGGCATGGTCGTTTGCAGTCAGTTGATCCGTCTCAACCATCAAAGCTCCACGCATCATCGGAGGATGCACGAACGGCTTGAGCAGAAATCTCCGCCGCCGGCCTTGATGGATCGCCCCGCCCAAATTTCATGCTGAACATCCCCGGCGCCGTCATGCCGGCCTCCCCAGCATCTCCGCCACCAGGCCGGTGGCCTGCCCCATGTCATACGGCTTGTTCAAGATGCGCACCGAGGGATTCTTGGCGATCTCCGCGCGCTCCTCCTCCTCCAGATAACCCGAGGCGAGAATGCACTTCGTGAGCGGCCAGCGCTTCGCAATGTCCTGAACCAGCTGCCAGCCGTTGCGGCCCGGCATCGCATAATCCGTGAGCACCAGATCCAGCGGCAGCTTTTGCTGCGACAGGATCTTCAGCGCCGCCTCGGCGCTGTTTGCGGTCAGCACCTGATACCCGGCCTGCCGGAGGAAGCTCGAGGCAAACTCCAGCACCAGATCGAGATCATCCACCACCAGCAGCCGGCCCGTGCCCCGGTGCAGCTGGCGGCGCACATCCGTGTCGGTTCGCGTCAACGGCCCGGTGTCGATCGGCAGGTAAATGTGGAACGTCGTCCCCAGCCCCACCGTGCTCTGCACCTCGATGAAGCCCCCCGCCTTGCTGGCCACCGTGTGAACGATGGACAGCCCGAGGCCGGTCCCCTTTCCCTTCTCCTTCGTGGTGAAGAACGGGCTGAAGATGCGCGGCAAAATCTCGGGCGGAATTCCCGTGCCCGTGTCCGAAACGCTGCAGCGCATGAACTGGGCGTGGGGCCGGCACCTGTATTTTCGCACCTGCTCCGGCGTCAGATCGGCGAGCGCGTTCGTGATCGTCAGCGTCCCGCCCCGGGGCATCGCGTCGTGGGCGTTGATGCAGAGATTCAGCAGCAGCTGGGAGGCGCGCGTCAGGTCCATCTGCACCTTCAACGCCGTCTCGGTGGGATTGAGCTTCAACGTCACGCGCGATCTCAGGAGCCGCTTGGCCAGCAAGGCCGCGTCCTGGATCACCTGGTTGAAGTCGAGCACGACGATCTTTTCCTCCGTCTCGCGGCTGAACGAGAGCAGCTGCTGCGTGAGCCCCGTCGCCCGCTCCGCCGCCGTGTCCACCTGGTTGAGGCGCTCGCGCGTCTCTGCCGCGAGCTGCTGGTCCATCAGCGCCAGGCTCAGGTTCCCGCGGATGGCGAGCAGCATGTTGTTGAAGTCATGCGCGACGCCGGCGGCCAGCGCGCCAATCGTCCCCATCTTCTGCGCCTGGAACAGCTGGTTCTGAATGCCGGCAAACGCCGTGTTGTCCGTCACCCTGTAAATCAGCCCGCGAATCGTCCCCTCGTGATGCCACGGGAACGCGCTCATCAGCCAGTGGCGCCCGCCCGCATCGACAGACTGGAGCTCCTGTGCCTGCCCCTCGGCCAGCACGAGGCCGAACACCCGCTCCAGCTCGGCCCGGCGCGCCGGGTCCGGAACGCAATCCAGCAACGACTGCCCGACCCGCGGCTCGCCCTCGATCTTCAGCCAGCCATGTTCCGCCGGCATCTTGCGCCAGCCTTCGTTCACATGCGTGAGACGGAACTTCCCGTCGAGCGTGTAAAGGCTCGCTTCGAGCGAGTTGATGATGCTGCGGACCAAATTCTTCTCCGCCTGGAACGCGTCATGAATCTTGCGCCGCGACGTGATGTCGCGCTGGAACGCCACGGCGCCGATGAACTCGCCCTGATGATTGTGGATCGGCGAAAAGGTCATCTCGACCGGATACCGCGAGCCATCCTTCCGCTGCATCATCAGCTCGCCCACCCAGTCCGCGCCGCGCGTCACGCCCTCCTCGTACTCGCGCGTCTTCGCGGACTCCGCCGCGTCCTGGCAAAAATCCACCGGCCGGCCGAGCGCTTCCTCGATCGAATATCCCGTCGCGTCCTCGAACGCGGGGTTCACGAAGGTGATTCCGAACCGCGCGTCGGCGAGCACCACCACGTCGGGCGTGGAATCAATCGCCGCGACGAGCCGTTGCGTATGCGTCTCCAGACGCCAGCGCCGGCTCGCGTCGCGAATCACCACCAGCCAGCGCCTGGCATCCAGCGGCACCACCTGCAAGTCCGCCACCAGGCACGTTCCCTCCGCGCAGGTGATTCCGATGGTTCCGAGCGTCTCCGTCCTGTCCGTTCCCCGCGCGAGCGCCCCGCGCAACTGCGCCGCCGCCCCCGGCGCGAGGGCCGGGCACTGGAGCAGGCGATGGCCCGTGGCCAGCCCGAAGCGCTGCGCCGCAAGCCGGTTCACCTCGCAGACCACTCCCTCCCGGTCGCACACGACCTGGGGATCATCCGAATCCACGAACAAATGCCGCCACCACGCGGCGGGCATCGCCCCGTCCGTGAAGCTCTCGCTGGAATGGGGAACAGTCGACATGAAATCAGCGGTAAACGAGCAGCGACTGGGCGATGGGGCTGACCCGGTTGTGATGGTTCAGCTTGTCGATGAACGTCTCCGTCAACCGTTGACCGTCCGGGATCAACAGCATCCCATTCGCAGTATAAATGCCGCGCGCGAGAACCATCCCCGGCTTCAGCTCGGACAAGAGCACCTCGCGCTGCCGCCTCGGCACCGTCGCCTGCGGCAGGCAGCGCAGGAACGCGCGCACCGCCTCCGGATCGAATGCGCTGCCGCGACCGTGCTTGATCATCTCGATCGTCGCCGCACCGTCCGTGCGGCTTTCTGAATACGCCACGGCCACGCTGAGCAGCCGCGCCAGCCACGGAATCTGATCGCCGGCCAGACCATCCGGATACCCCGTCCCGTCGAACCGCTCATGGTGCGCGCGAATCACCCCGCCCACCTCCGTCAACGGGCTCGCAAAGCCCGCCAGCTCCCCGCCGAGGATGGGATGCTGCTGCACGATGGCCCGCTCCGCCTCGGTGAGGCTGTCGGGCGATTCCTCCCATCGCTTGATCAACGAACGGGGCACGCCGACCAGCCCGATGTCATGCAGCCACGCGCCCAGCTCCAGCACCTGGCGCTCCCCGGCGGAAAGGTGCAACCCCTCCGCCATCGCGCGACAGAGCTCGTACACCCGGCGCGCCTGGCTGCCGAGCGTCGGATAGAACGTCTGCATGGTTTTCAACGAGAGCTCCACCGAATGCTGCAGATTCCGGCTCAACGCCGCGTTCAGCGCTTCCAGCTGCGCCCTCTGCCCGGCCACTTTCTCCAGCTGCGTCTCCAGCTCGGCGTTCAGGGACATGAGCCGCTCGTTCATCGCCAGCGTCGTCGCCTGCAACGTCTGGTTGCGGCGGATCATCTCGTGGCGTTGCACCGAGTTTTTCACTGTCACCAGCAGCTCCTCGCGCAGCCACGGCTTCACCATGAAACGATAAATCTCCCCCTTGTTGATCGCGTCGATGACCGTGTTCAGGCTGAGCACCGCGGTGATAAGGATGCGCGTGGCGTCCGGCTGCAGTTCCCGCACCTGGCCCAGGAACTCAAGCCCGGTCAGCATCGGCATCTGCTGATCCGTGATCACCACCGAATATGCCTGCTCCTTCAGCCGCGCCAGCGCCTCGACGGCATTGGGTGCCGTCGTCACATGGTAACCTTCGCGAGTGAGCGTGTCGCGCAACGAGACGAGCACCATCTCTTCGTCATCCACGACGAGGATGTGGTGCAATCCGTTCTCTGCGGAATCGTGGAGCATGGGTCAAAAGCTCCTGGGTTCGCGCGGGCCGGCCGCCGGCGGGGGCTCCTTGGCCCGGGCCTCCGCCTCCGCTTCCGTGAAATCCGCCTGGGGCATCCAGAGGTGGAAGGTCGAGCCGACGCCCTCCGTCGAATCAACCGAGACCGCGCCGCGATGTTTCTCGGCGAAGAGCCGGGCGTTGTACAAGCCGAGGCCGGAACCCTTGTTCACCGGCTTGGTGGTGAAGAACGGATCGAACAGCGAGGAAAGATGCCTGGACTGGATGCCCCGGCCCGTGTCTTGAATCGACAGGCAGGCGGCCGGCACGCGCGGCCCGTCGCCCTGGCGGTGCGTCATCGGGGGCAGTTCGCGAAAGGCCGTCGTGCGCAGAACCAGACGCCCTCCCTCCGGCATCGCATCGACGGCATTCAGGACCAGGTTCAGCACCACCTGGCGCAGCTCGATCGCATCGAGATAAACCGGCAGGGGCTCCGGGGAAATCTCCACGGCGAACTGCATGCGCCGCGGGACCGCCTTGCGAATTAACTCCGCGAGTTCTGCGGCCACCTCGTTCAGATTGTAGTAGCTGCGCTCGCCGGTCTTTCCCTGATGGAGATTGATGATGCGATGCACCAGGTGGCTCGCCTGCTGGGCATTCTTCCGGATCAGGATCAGGCCGTCATTGAATTCCTGCCGCGCGCCGTCCTGATCAAGAAACGTCTCGCTGAGCGCGTGAATGCCCGCCATCACGTTGCTGAAATCGTGCGCCAGCCCCATCGTCAGCACGGAGAGAGTTTCCTTCCATGCGGCGCTGCTGAGCCGCTTTTCGGCGATGGTCTGGCGCGTGACATCGAGCCACACGCCTTCGTAGCCCATCAACAATCCGCCACGGCTCATGTTCGCCTGGCGGTGCTCCAGCACATAGGCGATCCGGCCCGTGTGCGCGTGGCGGATGCGATAGGTGAGCGTCACCGGCTGACCGCTCTGGCGGGCAAGCTTGAAGTGGTTTCGCACCTCCTCGGCGTCGCCCTCATGCACCACCTCCCAGAACAGGTGCGGGCGCGCCTGCCAGTCCGCCGCGGGCACGCCGGTCAACTCCTCGATCTTCGCGCTGACAAAACGGAAGCTCAGATCCGAACGCTGGCCAAAGACCACGCCAGGCCATTGATCTGTCAACGTTTTCAACTGCGCCTCGGCGCGGAGCAGGCGCACGAACAACTGACGCTGCGCGGCGACCGTCCGGAGACTTTCGTCCCACGCACCTTCCTCCAGGTCCGACAACGGCGGCAGGATGGAGCTGGCGCGCAGGCAGCAACTGGCCCCGCACCGGGCCAGCTCCAGGGAAAACCATTCCGTGGCCCGGCCCGGATCCCCCGCCCGGGCGAGCTTCACCTCGGC
>JBDHQG010000127.1:0-8788 GCA_039806925.1 Limisphaerales bacterium | reverse complement strand
GGTCTTCGCAGAGTTCGAGCGCTTCGGTGTAGAGCTTGACCTGAAGGCTCTCGACCTCGAGGGAGTATTCCAGCATCTCCTTGAGATCGGTCGACTGCTTCACTTCGCCACGCTCCACGGTGGGAACACCACCAAGGGCGACGATCTTGTCACCCACGAGATGAGCATGGTCGAGCGCTTCTTCGCCGTTCTCGCGGAAGAACTTGGAGAAGACCTCGCGCCACACATCCTGGACGAGGAAGCTGAACTGGGTGTACTGAACAAGCCCCGCGTACTCCCATTTGAGAATCTCGTTCAGCTTCTCAATCATCTTGGCGGTGTCCACGCGGCGAATCAGGTCGTAGGCGAGATAACGCGCGCGCGAGCTGTGCTTGGTGTCGTTGACGAATTTCTCGAGCGCGCTCACGGGCAGCTTGCGGCCGGCGGCAAGTTCGCGGGCGGCGACGCTGTCCACGGCGGCGCGCAGCCAGTTCAAGGCGAGTTCATTCGCGCCATCCATGCCGGCGAGGATCGCGGGCAGGTCGGACGCCTTGGCGGAGGAAATGTCCTTCCACGCGGCGGAGGCCTGCGCGTTGCCGAGTCCCTCCGGCCCGACGGCGCGGATGACCTTGATGGAATCCGCGAGCCTGGGCGCGGCGACGGCGGGGAGGGCAGCGGCGCAGGCAAGGCCGAGAGCGAGGGCGAGGGAAATGCGTTTCATAACAAGGCGTCAGTTTCAGATTTGTTAGCAGGGAAACGGAGGGAAGTGCAACGGTGGAATGGCAAGTCAGTGATTGGGGTCGGGCAAGCGCGGCGATTCTACGGACCGCGAGCCGTCCCCGGCTCGCAGCGGGTCACCCCGCCGACGGGGTGGCAAAACTTCCTCGTCCCCCGACTTGCCCACCCCGCTGCGACCGGGGACCGGTCGCGGTCCGTCGATTACTCGCACGGTTCACAGGCTTCCGGCTCGACAATAGTGAACCACCAGCGCGAAGCTTCTCGAAGAAGATCGGACCCGTCATGAACTGGCTTTGTCGCTTCGCCATTGGACTGTCGCTCACCGTGGTCGTGTTGGTTTCAAAACTGCACGCAGCTACCGCGTTCTCGCTCTCCTCTGACCGCGGCCAGTGGAATCTGGTCTCACCCGAGGGCAAACCGTTCTTCTCGCTCGGCGTGTGTGTGCTCACGCAAGGCACGGCGAAGGAACAGTTCGATCGCGAGAATCCCGGCTACGCCGCGTGGCAGCATTACGCCAGCCCGGTCGCGTGGGCGGATGACAGCCTGCGACGCGTGAAGTCGTGGGGCTTCACGACGGTCGGTGGCTGGGCGGATTTCAAGACGCTGCGAAGCTCGAAGGAGCAGACGCTCGCGCTCACGCCGGTGCTGCACATCGGTTCAACCGCCGGTGCGCCGTGGTGGGACATGTGGGACGCGAAGAACATCGCGCGTATGGAAGCCGTGGCGCGCGCGGAGATTCTCCCACTGCGCGATGATCCGCGCGTGCTCGGCTATTACAGCGACAACGAACTCGGCTGGTGGAACGCGACCTTGTGGAAGATGACGCTCGAACAGGTGCCGTCGAGCGGCCAGCGCCAGCGGCTCATCCGGTTGCTCCGGGAAACCTACGCGAACGATTGGGACGCGATGCTGAAGGATTTCACGGCGGAGAAGGCGGAGAACTGGCGGCAACTGGAGCGCGGCGGGATGGTGTTCGTGAAGCCGGGCGGCAACGGCGTGCGCGTGATGCGCCAGTTTCTCGGCGTGCTGGCGGAGCGTTATTACGAGCTGATGCGGCAGACGATTCGGAAGTTCGACCCGCGCGGGCTCTACCTCGGGGATCGTTACCAGTCGTTTTACTATCCCGAGGTCGCGACGGCGGCGGCGCGGCATGTCGATGTCGTGTCGTGCAATCTCAACGCCGCGTGGAACGACGGCACCTTCCCGCGCTTCCAGCTCGACACGCTGCACGCGCTGACGCAGAAGCCGATCCTCGTGAGCGAATTCTATCTCGCGGCGCGGGAGAATCGCTCGGGCAATCGCAACGATCACGGCGTGTATCCGGTGGTGGCCACGCAAACAGAACGCACCGCCGCGGCCCGCACGACGCTCGAAAGGCTGGCACGATTGCCCTACGTGGTTGGCGCGGATTGGTTCCAATTCTTCGACGAGCCGAAGCACGGTCGTGACGACGGCGAGAACTTTAACTTCGGTCTCGTGGACATTCGTAATCAACCCTACGCGGAGCTGACGGCGATGTTCGCGGCGTTCGATGCGAAGCGTGTTCGCGCAGCGGCTCCCGCCAGGCGATTGGATGCGACGGGCGGTGTCCCGCTCGCGCCGGACGATCCGTTCGCCGACTTTGCGCCGACGCAGGCGTTGAAGCACTGGGATCGCGAGCGTGGATTCGTTCCGTCCAGTTCACCGTCGCCGGTTGCCGATCTCTACGTGGCGTGGCGCACGAACGCCGTTTACCTCGGGCTCTACGCCCTCGACATCGTGGAGGACGCCTACTATCGCGGCGCGTCGGTGCCGAAGCAGGACCGCGCGCTCTGGACGGTGCAGGTGAACGGCAGCGAGCCGATTCGCGCGCGGCTCGGTGCGGGACGCGAGGCGTTGGTGAACAGCGAGCGCGTGCGGCTAGAGAGCATCTCGGGTTTGAATCTCAACGTGCGCAACGTCGCCGCGCTCGAAGTGCCGGCGGAGCTGTTCGGCAAGGCGGCGTTGAAGGCCGGCGATGAAATCGAACTCGCGGTGAGCCTCGTGACGCACGGTCGCGCGTACACGATGGAATGGCGCGGAAAGTTCAGGCTGCGCGAGTGAACCGATTTGATTGCCCGCGACAATGGCCAAACTCTTCCGCAGACGCTCCGAAGGAGCACAACAAACCAGCCCGGGGCCATCGCCCCGGGGTCCCGTGAGAATGCATCCTTGCCCTGAAAGGGCCGGACAAATGGTGTCGCCCTTTCAGGGCTTGGCACACCGTCGGCGCGTAACCCAGGGCGTTGCCCCGGGCTGGTTTGCGCGAGGGCTTTCAGCCTCAACTGCTGCGTTCGGGCTACTGCTTCGCCACGTCGAGCTTGTTGAGCGTGAGCCAGAGTTGGTTCTTCATCGCGGCACCGTCGGCGGCGTTCAGGCTGTATTTGATCTCCATCTGCATCACGGGCTGGAGCGGCGCGGTTTCGAGGAAGACCGATTTGCCGTCGGCGGAGAGCTTCACGGATTTCACGACCACGTCATCGCGGCCTTCTCTCTGCGGATCGGCGACAGACCAGTCCTTCGAGCCGTAGGCTTTTGCGTAGCGATAATTCCATTGGCGGATGGCGTAGCTGCCGGCGTCTTCCGCCGCAGTGCGGTCCAGCGGTTGGCTGAAGGTGAGCGTGAGGCCGTTGGCGTGCGCGTGCCAGGCGACGGGCAGGCGGACGGGCTTGCCGGTGAACCGCACGCGTTGCAGCGCGCCGTCTTTCACCGCGCTCGTTTGCCAGCCGGTGCTGCCGGCGATGTAGAGATGGCCATCCTTCGCGTTGAAGGAACCGCGATTCGGTCCGGAGAGCAGCTTGATGGGAAGCGGCACGACGGCGCCCTGATTCACGCCATCGACGGCATCGCGCAGCACGAGCATCGCGCCGCAACGGCCCCAGAGCAGGTGCAGCATCTGGCCGGCGAACGGTCCCCATTTGTCTTGCGGCACCCAAACCTGGCTGCCGCTGGAGTTGTCGATGCTGTGCGGAATCCAGCAGAGCGGTGCGTCGTAGCCGAGCGGACCTTCAGGCGTGATCTTCGGTCCGCCGTAGCCGTAGTAGCCGCCCGGCTGCACGATGCAAATCTGCGAGGACGGCGTCCACTCGCCCTGCTGCGGCGCGGCGGTGATGATCTTGCCATCGGGACTCGCGCCGAGACCATTCGGATTGCGGAAGCCGGTGCCGATGGTTTCGCGGGTGCGACCGTCGCGACTGACGCGATGCGCGCCGCGCGGATCGACGTAGTAGAAGTTGCCTGCGTCGTCCTTCTCCAGGCTGGTGACGTAGTCGTGGCCGCCGGTCGAGGTCTGGATGAGGTCGCAGAAGTTTTCGTAGGAGTCGGCCTCGCCGTCGCCGTTGAGATCCTTCAGGCGCGTGATTTGATCGCGGCCGAGCACGAACACTTCGCCGTCGCGAACCTTCAAGCCGAGCGGCTGAAAGAGCCCGGTGGCGAAACGTTTCCAACGGAGCGAGCCGAGCTTGTCGTCGATGCCGGTGACGCGCCAGACATCGCCGTGAATCGTGCAGGCGTAGGCGGTGCCGTCCGGCGTGAAGTCCACGCCGGCGAGGAAGAAGAGCGCGTTCCACGGATTCGCGTAGGGCACGGTGAGCGTGTCCACGGTGAAGATGTCGGTATCGAGCCCGCGCTGGCCGGCGGTTTTCAGCTCCGGCAACCAACGGGCCGGGCCGGGCTGCGCGAGCGCGGCGAGATCTTCCGGCGCACCGAATTTCTTCGCGAGCGCACTGACGGCCGAGGAGATATCCGACGCCGCGACGGCGAAGAGCAGCCGGGCTCGTCGCGTTTCCTTGCTGGCTGGGAAGTGAACAAGCACCTGACCATCGGCGCGGGCTTCGAACTCCGCTTTGGTGCCGGTCAAGGCAAGGTGAAGGGTGCTGCCGCCGAGGGGAATCGCAACGACGTCGCCGCCGAGGGCCCGACGCGCAATGGCTTCAGTGGTGCTCTTCGAGGGCGAGTTGAGCGCGAGCGTGAGTTCTTTGGCGGACGATGCGATCTCGAAGCCCCGGGTAAAAACTTGCGCGCCGTCGGCGCTCTCAAACCACGGCGATTCGAGCACGCGGATGCCATCGACGGTGTATTCGAGCACGACACGCTGGCCGCTCAGGTGCAGGCCGGAGTAATGATTGCTCGTGCCCTGCCAGCCGGAGCTGCTTCCTCCTGCCAGGGCGATGGAGCCATCGATCTTCGGCGCGTTGATGAGGCCGAAGCGGGCGGCATCGAACTTCAGGAAGCCTCCCGTCCATCCGGCGCGCCACGCGCACGCGGCAGTGTCGTAAACCACGCCAGCCGCGGTGTTCCCGCCGACTTTGATGGAAAGCCCCCTGGCGATGCGGGCGCCGGGCGTGTCCAGGATCGATGCAAGGAACGGGCCGACATCGGTGCGGCTCCAGCGGTTGTCCAGCCAGTCCTTCTCACCTTGAGTGCCGGGCTCGCGACCGGAGGATGGCGGCTGGCCGGCGGGTTGGGCGAGGAGTTGTCCGGCGGCGACGAGGCTGGCGGCGACGGGCAGAAGCGCGCGGAACGATGGAGTAATCGAAAGCGTCATGGGATCAAGCTGACGCGAGTGAAGCGCTTCCATTCAAAACGAGTCAAGCGGAGTTCCGGCGGAGGGTGCGTTCGGAAATGGCGGTCGGGGAGGCGAAGGCGTGTGGACTGCGGAGGCAGGACTCCGCTTTGGCTGCGCCTTCCGTATGTCCGACGCGCCTAGCTTCACTCACCGTGCAGCCAAAGCGGAAACTTGTTTCCGCAGTCCATGCCTTCATCGGTGTTGCCCGCCGCTTCCATTCGCACCCTCCGGCGGAGGCGGTGAAGTGAAAATCATTTCGACCCCGGGTGGACACAGATAGACAGGGATGAAATGGCGCAAACAACCCTTTGCGTTCCGATCCGCCGTACAACGGATTTCCATCCGTGTGCATCCGTGGGCATCTGTGGTCAAAGGCAATTCAAGCAGGTTTAGCGAAGGGCGAATCATCCGATAACCTTGGCGCATGGCTGACGACTGCATTGTCATCGAGTATGAGCTGACGCTCTCGAACGGGGAGCGCAAGCGCCATGTCGTGCGCCTGGACCGCCTGACCATGGGGCTGGCATCGAACGTCGCCGGGCCGTTGCCCGAGTGGACCAAATTGAATTTTCAGCAATGTCCGAATTGCCCGCTGGTCCCTTCCGAGCATCCGCGTTGTCCGGCGGCGGCGGCCATGGTGGAGATCGTCGAATCGTTCAAGAATTCCATCTCCTACGAGAAGGCGGACGTCGTGGTGCGGACGCCGTATCGCACCTATAACAAGACGGCTTCGCTGCAGGAGGTGGCGACATCCCTGATGGGGCTGCACATGGTTTCGTCCGGCTGCCCGATTCTCGGCAAGCTCCGTCCGCTGGTCTTTACGCATCTCCCGTTTGCCACGGCGGACGAGACGTTCTTCCGCGTGGTGTCGATGTATCTGCTCGCGCAGTTTTTCCGGTGGAAGCACGGCCTTGCGCCGGACTGGGAGCTGGCCAACCTCCTGGCGACTTGCAGGGATCTCAACGCGGTGAACGTCGCCTTCGGAAAACGAATCGTCGGCATCAACACCGCGGATGCGAGCCTCAATGCGCTGGTGAGCCTGGATTGCTTCGCCGGGCTGACGGGCATGTCGATCTCGAACGATTTCTTCGACGACATCGAGAGCTTCTTCGCGGGCTACCTCAAGGACGCCCCGGCGAAGGATGACCAGGCGGCTTGAACGCCGTTCGTGGGCCGGCTTGTCGTGCGGCTCACTTCTCCTTGATGTCCACTTCCCCGTGCCAGTTCTCCGCCATGAGATCGGGCACCAGTTCCTCCATCATCCCGATGTAGAACAGCGACGGGCCGTCGTCCGGACGCAGCTCCAGGGTCCGCACGAAGGCCTCGCGGGCGCGGTCCATCTCCTTCAGTTGAAAATGTCGCAGGCCTTGCGCGAACGTTTCCCGCCACGGGCGGGTGGCTTCGGCGTTCTCCGCGGGGCCGAGAATTTCATGCACCGCCACGGCTTTCTGGAATCCTTTCAGGCGGAAGTGGCCCAGCATCCGCATGTCCACGAGGCCATCGAGCGGGGCGGCGGTTTCGCCCGTGGCGAGCACGCCGGTGCCGAGGTGTTTGTTCAAACCCTCCATGCGCGAGGCGAGGTTGATGTTCTCGCCAATCGCCGTGTAGTCGAACCGCCTCGCGCTGCCGAAATTGCCGACGTTGGCCGCGCCGGTGTGAAGGCCGATGCGCGTGCGGAGCGCCCGCTGGTTTCCTGCGCCAGTGAATGCGACGAGACGTTGCTGGAGCAGCAGGGCGGTGCGCGCGGCGCGTTCGCGGTGATCGGGCTGCGCGATGGGCGCGTTCCAGATGACGAAGAGCGCGTCGCCGATGAGCTTCACGAGGAAACCATCCGTCTCGTGGACGCACGCGATGGCGGCCTCGAAGTAATCGTTCATCAACCGCGCCAGCTCGTCGGAATCCATCTGCTCGGAGATCACGCTGAAGTCCGCGATGTCCGTGAACATGATGCTGAGCTCGATCTTCTCCGCGCCGGGATGCAGCACGTTGCGCGTCTTGAGCAGCTGCTTCACACGGCTGGGCGAGAGATGCTGGCCGAGGGTGACGCCGAGCAGGCGGTTCTCGAAGTAGAGCCGGAGCGTGTTGAAGAGCAGGGACCAGACTAGCGCCAATGGAAGTTGAACCACCACGACGATTGCCCACGGAAACCAGACACGCGATCCGAGAAACGCAAACCAGGCGGTTCCCATTGCTGCGGTCACTGCGAGCAGGGTGACCGCGAACGCGAAGGCGGGACGAAGCCGGGTCAACCCCGCGCCAGCCAGCAGTCCGGCGAGGAGGAGAATCCAGCGCTCCTGGGCTGTCGAGAGACGGCTGAGCCAGCCTTCCGTCGACAGATTGAGGAAGAGAGTGGCTTGAATCTCGACTCCCGCCATGAACGGATGGTCTGGGTACCAGGAAGAATAGGGCGTGCGATACTCGTCCTTACGTTCGCCCGCAAACTTGGTGAAGGTCCGCGCGCCGATGAACACGACTTTGTTGCGAAATCGATTGGTTGCTTCGTTTACCTCGGTGAGTGCGCGGTGGTAGCTGACGTTTGGGATTGTCGAAGGAGGGCCGTGGTAATCGACCCACCGGGAGCGAAACCGTGACGATCCGTCCAGCGTCGTCGGAAGTTTCAGCATCTCGGCGGTGGCCCAGCTCAGACTCGGGAGCATGTCATCTTGAGAGGCGGGCAAATGCCGCCGGATGATCATGTCTGCGTCGGGCATCATCTCCGCGGAGCCGATGGCGCCCGCCACCTCGGAGAATTTTTCCAGCGGCGGCGTCACGGATTTGGCGGCGACACCACCCACGCCGTAGGCGGTGGCAACAACGTCCGCAGCCAGGACGACCCGACCGTTGGCCTTGATGGCGGCTGCGAATCGCTCATCGGCAGCGCCATTCGGCCCCGGGTCGCTGAATACAATGTCGAATACGACCGCCTTCGCACCCGCAGCGGTCAGTTGTTCGACCAGCCGGGCGTGGAGCTGCCGGTCCCAGGCTTAGTTGAACTTTTGGTCGAGCTCCTTGTGTGATTCTTCGTCGAGATAGACAATGACGGCATCGTCGACTGGCGTGACAGGACGAGGGTAGAAGAGAAGGTTGTAACTGGAATTCTCCAACGCCCGACTCCAGTTGTTCTGGTAAACACCAAGACCGGCAATCACCGAAATCAGCGCCCCGACCAATCCACCCCACGTCCGCGGATTGAGCTTTTTGATCGGGTTCACGGCGTTGGAGCCGGACTCACTCCGGGCGATTATTCGCCGTATACCAACTCCGTGTGAACCTTGGTAAAACGGCGGTGGGGCGCGTCGCTCCGCGCGCGCCGGTTGAATCTCCGAAGGACGAAGCGGCGCGCGCGGAGCGACGCGCCCTACCTACGTCCGTTGTTCGACCGGAGTCCATCTGTGATTGTTCTTAGAACCCGAACTGGAATCGCGCGGCCAGCGTGCGTTCGCGCGGCAGCTCGGAGTAGAGGGTGAGAGGATTGAGGCGGTAGTC
>JBDHQG010000126.1:0-8833 GCA_039806925.1 Limisphaerales bacterium | reverse complement strand
GCCAGTAATCGCGCAGTGCCTCAATTGCCACGTCCAGTCCGATCTTGTTCCGCGCCTTGAAACAATCCGCCACGGTCTTGGCCGGGCTGTAAATCCGCACAGTTACTTTTTCAATGACCTGAGTCGTCACGCCTTCTGTCAGTGCCGCGCCGGAGAAATGAACGGAACGAATACTCACCGCATCACCTTTCGGTCGCCGGGCCTTTGGGGGAATCGCCAGCCAGACTTCGCCGGGAATCTGCGTGGTAAGGCCGTGAAAGCGCAGCGCCGACAGCAGGCAGACGACGCCACGTGGAGCGAGCAGCGCCACCTGAGCCAGCGTATGATTCTCCGTGATGGTGTCGGTCTCTGCGACGTAAAGTCCCCGTCCGGTCCGGGTCAGTTCGCCGGATTCGCAGAGGCGATTCAGAACGGCGCGGGGGATTCCTTTCGCCGCGAGGTCGCGGGGACGGAGAATGCCCTTCGCTCTGGCGAGGGCTTTGACCGCTTCCGCTTGATTGACAGGCTTGACCATGACGCATGTTACCAAACGTCGGTATTTGTGCGCAACTACCGGCATTTGGTATCGGCTTTTCTTTCCGCCTCCTGTTGTGCCCGCCAAAAGACCTCAACGAGGATGACCCCGCACACTTCCTCGACCGAGAGCTTGCTGGTGTCAATCAGCAACGAGCTTTCCGTGAAGACGACCCGGCTGGCGTCGTAAATGTCGCGCTGCTTTGCACCGTGGGTATTCGTGGACTGCATGTGTCGCTGCTCGCGCACTTCTTCCGTAGCATCGAGGAAGAACTTGTAAGGCGTCGCAGGAAACACCGCGCCGCCGATGTCCCGGCCCAACATCACGACGCGACCGTAGCTCTCGCACATACGCAGGGCGGAATTGACCACACCTCGCGCTTCGGGGACTGCGGCAACGAGGGAGGTTTGCAGGCCCAATGGTTTCAATGCGTCTTTGGTGAACCATTGACCGTTCACGGCCACTTGCGCTTCGTCCACGCCGCCGCCCTCGCGGGCCAGGCGCACATCCAAGGTCGCTCGTTTGACCCACGCGGCCACCGCATCCACATCGCCGATGTTCACTCCACTGTCGAGGCACGCCTTTGTCAATGCGCGGTAAAACCGCCCCGAGTCCACGAGAACGCCGCCCAGATATTCGGCCACTTTCTCCCCCGCCGAGTTTTTCCCACTCTGCGCCCAGCCATCAATCGCAATCACCATCCTTTCGCCCAGGTCTGGAAACGGCAGCGCAGATTTCCCGGCGGGGTTGCTGCCGGAATTCTCCTTTTGGTCCGAGCCACGGTTGGGTCGCGAGTTGGTTTGCTTCATCTCCATTATCTCTCCTCAAAATTCCGGGCTGCCACCAAGAGCCGTTTCCATCCTCTCGCGTGCTGCATTCGCGGTTGCGTAAGCGTGCTCCAACACCACGGGCAGCGGCCCGCCGATGAAGCCATCTCGAAAGCGCGTGCGACCGATTCGACGAGGAGGATGCAAACGAGATCGCTCGGCCCGACGCGGCCAGAGTCCACGCACAGCGTATCAATTCCCCGGCGAAAGAAGGTGAAACCGCCATCGGGATAATTGTTGGGGTTTCCTGCCCACGAAAAGGCGAAGCCCGCTGCGTCGCACCGGTCACGCTCAACGTCCGTGTTATCGAGAAAGAACTTGTAAGGTGTCGAAGCGAACTCAAATCCGAGGTCGCTGCCAGCAACGACTACGCGGTCATCAAAGGCGCAGTTGCGAATGATTTGCCGCACCTTGTTCCTGAAGACATCGTTCGCGCGGCGATTCGCGAGCACGTCGGAACTCACCAGCTCGCCTTCTGACAGCCAGTCGCCGTTGACCCCAGCCTGGGCTTCCAGAACACCGACTTCGTTCCTGGCAAAGCCAATGTCCACTGCTGCCGACTCGCACCAGCTCTCGACCCGCAAGTAATCGTTCACGTCCCGTCCTGACTTGATGCAGCCAGTGAGCAAGGCGCGAAGCAGCTTTTCGGAATCAATGAACAATCCGCCCACCCCCTCCGCCACCCATGTGCCAACGAGCGTTTTTGGCGTGTCCGACCAACCGTCAATCACCACCAACATCTGCTCCGGCATATCCGGCAACGGCACACGCGGGAATCGTTCCGGCAGCGGCGGCAGTGCGACCTGGGCCGGGTCTGGGAATCCGGGCAGCGACAAAGGCGTTCGTGGGTTGAAATTCAAATCCAAGCTCATGGCCAACTCCGTCAAAAATTTGTCTGTTCATCAGGTTCAGTCGCTTTGGATGCGGAAAATGGAACATCCGATGTTTCGATTTCTGCACCCTCGAACGGCCGCACCGGCGAGCGCCGCAAGCGGAGCACCGTTTTCGGCAATTGTTCCATCCCAGCAACCGCCCGAGCGCGATTCACAGCCTTGAGCAGGACAAGCAGTTGAATTCGCACCGGCGCGTAAGGCTCGAACGGAAGGGTTTGAAATGTCCGGTAAAGACTGTGGAAGTCTGCTTTGGTCGCGTTGCCGACCAGTTTGCGCTTTAACTCGCGCATCGTGTCGCGATTGATCCGCACCGAGGCATGATACTCCCCGCCGCCGCGCTCGCGCCGGCAGCCGATGGAATAGCCCATGAACAGGATCGGCGTCTTGCGCACATCCCGCACACATTTGGCTTCTGCCGCGAAGAAAGGGTGGACGCCGTCCGTGGCTATGATGACGTAAAAACGCCCGTGGCGGAGGTATTGCACATTGGCCTGACCCGCCCGTTTGCGCCGGGAGCGCGTCCACTTGGAGATGGCAATGTCGTATGCCGCTAGAATCTTCGCATCAACCCGTTCCGGCGACTTCTTTGAAGGAATCACCCCGGCGACGTAGAAGTAGTAGCCGTTGCTAATGTAGCCGACGGCGAGTTGCTGAACGAATCGGGCCTGTGAACCGGCCACACAACGATAAGACATCAACTATCTCCACCGACCGTTATGGAGGAAACAGACTGACGTGATGCATTGGATGCAAACCCCGACAATCGCCGGCATCCGGAATCGTTCTATTCCGGGTGCATTCGCCTGAATTGACGGGAGCCGGGCCGCTGATAGACTTCTGCCGTTTGGGAAGCGCTCAGCCATCAACCCACCTTCCGCCACGACTTCGTTTCATACGAAGTCGCTCATTGTTTTCGCTCTGCCTAGTCTTGGCCGTTGCGCCATTGATACAGGCAGTCGTCATTCCTGACGGTTGGGACGATGCGCCTTATGTGGAACGGGGGAAGCAGCATCAAACAAATTTGCTCTACCTCAAAATTACCGGAAACGATCCCGTGTCGGGAGATTTTCAGGGTTCCGTTATTTTGTCAGCGACCTATCTAAACGAGTATAACGTAATAACCGCTGCGCACGGATTTCAATATTTTCCGTCCGGGTCCCAGCTCAGCGCCGAGCTGCTCACTGGATCGAATTCGGTTACAAATCGAGGGGCTTCTATTCCTGCGTTCTCATTCACGGTTCACCCTGAATACGACCCGGGTCGCCCCGGTGAAACTCCGGATATTGCAATTCTGCATCTCGCCAAGAAACTTCCCGGACCTTCAATCACGATTACAAACGCAGTGGATGGAGAGGTAGTTAGTGAGGCGGGCTTTGGCTATAGCGGTTCTTCCGCAACGGGACTGACGTATGATCGAAATAGCCGTGGATGGGATGCTCCAGTTGAGAACCCTCCCTCTAGTTACCCGGCCCCTTACTACAGAGCGACGGCTTTTTATCCTTACATCCCGTTAAATGGAAAAGGCGCGAACCGCGATTCGGGTGGTCCGGTATCAAAAGCGGGTAACCCCAATCAACTGATCGGAATTGGGATGGCACAAGCCGGAGGCATGTTAACTGGGAGCACCATCTACCTTGATCTTTCTCATCCAATCATAAAAGGCTGGATCGATCAGCATGCCCCGTCTGGCCCCCCGGCAGCTCCGATCCTAAATTCCTACTCCGATGGGTGGATTTCAATCAGCGGTGAACCAAACAGGATTTACGGCATCGAGGCGTCGACAAATCTGGCGAATTGGGTCGAGATCGGAGAGGCAACCAACAAAACGGGAACTGCAACGTTCCGGGATCGGGAGGCGTCAACAGTTCCTTCCAGGTTTTACCGGGCGGTGGTGAAGTAGCAGCGGATGTAAACCGCGCCATGCTCAAGTAGGCGGCACGATCAAAAGTGAGAGGTTGCTTGCTTGGGGCGCAATCCTCCCGAAAGCCCAAAATCCATACGCTTTCGCAGAACCTCGCAGACCGTTCAGGCTGCCGGTCAAAGTCCACGGATGCAGGGTCGTGCCGCACGGGCACAGCCTAGTCGACGCACAAATGTCACTCCCTCGTACCGTTCGCGTGCGCTGTATTCCTGCATTGCCGTTGCGCACTAATAGCAGTAGCGCTGCCTGATGAACCTTGCTGCTTATCCGTCCATCGTCCTCGCTCCGAAAATTGTCCCGCCTTCCGCCTTCGTTCCTTGTCCCCACTGAAACAGAACGCGAACGCCGTTCTCCGCATGGCAATGGGCGGGTGAAGGTTTGGACCTCACCCGCCCACGACTTCATTGAGATGGGAGAATGAGGTGGACCCCATCCTTAAGACCACGAGACGCGATTTTTAAGCTAGTCTTTCGCGAGGCTGCCCATGTGTTTCGTTGCGTCCGTTTGCTCGCGTCTTAAATCCATTTGAGAAAGAGAGAGCGGCGATCCCGAAGTCTCGCCGCCCTCCCTCTCCACTTTTTGGAGTGCCAAAGATTACCGCCGCGGGCGGTCTCTTTTCAAGGTCTGGATCAGAAGTCGTTTTCTTTGATCCTTTGGATCTCTGGTCCAATTGTCCCGGAGTGTCGTGGCCTTGCCTTGCCGCCGGCTCGCATCGCTTCCCAGTCGGCTGGCTTGCCCCCGTAGTCGCCTGCGCAGCGATACCAGTCGACCGGAGTCGCGTGGTCCAGCGATTGGTGAGGGCGCGAGGTGTTGTATCGCTGGAAGTACCCACGAAGCCCCCGGTTGGCCGAGAGCCCGTCGCCGTAGTCGTTGAGGTAGACATCCTCATACTTCACGCTGCGCCATAGCCGTTCGATGAACCGGTTGTCGATCCACCGGCCCCGTCCATCCATGCTCACCTCGACCCCTGCCGACTGCACCGCATCGATGAACCCGGGACTGGTGAACTGCGCGCCTTGATCGGTGTTGGAAATCAGCGGGGCCTGGCCCGCCTCGGCCAACGCCTGCTCCCAGGCGCGGATGCAGAATTCCGCCTCCATCGTGTTGCTCAGACCCCACGACAGAACGTAACGGCTCCACCAATCCATCACCGCCACCAGATACATAAACCCGCGCTGCATCGGGATATAAGTGATGTCGCTGCACCACACCTGGTTTGGCCCGTTGATCTCCAGACCCTTCAAGAGGTAAGGGTAGATCTCGTGACCTTCCCCCGGTTGGCTCAGCGACCGGCGCGGGTAGATGGCCTGGATTCCCATGAGCCGCAGCAGCCGGCTGACCCGCTTGCGGTTCACCACCCGGCCCTCCCGATGCAGCATCACCGTCAGGCGGCGGCTCCCATAAACGGGGTTCTCCAGATGCAGCTCGTCCAGCCGCCGCATGAGCTGCAAGTTCTCGTCGGTTTCGGGACACGGTTGGTAGTAGTAGGCGGTTCGACTGATCGCCAGCAGTTCGCATTGGCGACGGATGCTCGGCTCCTCCACCGTTTCGATCAGCGTTCGTCGCTCAGCGACAGGCCCAACTGCCTGCACTTTTTTTTGAGCCAGTCCAGATCGACCGTGAGCTGGCCGATCTTCTGGTGGAGGGCGGCGATGGTCCGCTCGCTGTCGTCGCCGACCACCTTCTCCTTCTCGAAGATCTCGGGCATGCGATCTCGGAGAACCTTTTTCCACTGCGTCACCAGCAGCGGATGCACCTGGTATTCACGCGCGATTTGCGCCGTCGTCTTGATCCCAATCATCGCCTCCAGGCCGACCTTGGCCTTGAAGGCGCCACTGTACTGTTTGCGTTTTCGCTTCATCGATCTGCTCTTTCTCAGGTCGAGCAGACCTCGGAAAGTCTAGCTTAGCTGCCGGTCTTAATTTCGGGGTCCATTTCTCTCTTCCGTTCTCATTCATTCTGGCGAAGGAGATGGCTCGCCCGTGGGTTGTCAATCATTTGGTCTGATGTCTGCCTCCAGCCAACGAACGTTTCCTCGTTTCATCAGCCTTTTGGCGCGACAAACTGCAATTGGCGGATGATAATGCAGCGAAATCGGTCGGCGCCCGTCGATCATTTGCGTACGTTGAGGCAGAATGGAATAATCGATTCGAATCAAAACAGGTGCCAGACCGAAGCCTGACACCTGAACCATGTGACGTGGCAGCGTGTGAATTTTGGACGTGGGGGACGTCGCTTGAAGAGGTCACGCCCCGCATCACTTTGACCACTAGCGATATTCACGTAGCTAGTAATATGCCGTTGAATAGCGGTTTGGGTCGCAATGCTGCTAAGTTACAAAGCGAAGTTTCGTTACCGGGCAAAGGCAAAGAGTTTCGCATTGGTGTTTGTCCGGCCCAAAATTGTGTCGCGAATGATCGCGGCGGCGATGACGGCAAAGTTGGTGCCGTTTGCTCCATAACAGAGGGCGTAAATGATCTTGGAGCCTGCCCGCAATGAACCGATGTAGGGCAGGCTGTCCTTTGTTTCGCCAAAGGTTCCTGCCCAGGCATGAGCCGGCTCAATTTTCAGCGTCGGGAACATGCGTTGCAATTTCCGGCAAAGGATGAAGCGCTTCTTTCGAATCAACTGGTCGCGCCTGCGGGCATCCGTGAAATCCTCGTCTTCACCACCGGCCATGATCCGATTGTCCGCCGTGGTGCGCATATATAGATAGGGCCGTTTCGTTTCCCAAATCAGGCACTGATCGGGCCAGCCTTTGAAGTTCATAAGTGGCTTCGTAGTCATGGCATAGCTGGATTTCAACCGAACCATGCGTTTGATTGCTCTTCCAGCCGTCTCGAATCCCGCTGCCATCACCACCCAGCGCGTGTTGATGTTGTAACCCGCGTCAGTGCGGACGTGAAAGCGACGGTGGGATGCGTGAATCCGCCGGGCTTCCGTGTGGGCAAAGATTCGCGCTCCGTTGCGCAAGCTTTTCTGCAGCAGCGCAGTGGTGAGGTGGAACGGATCAACCTCCGCTGCGTCGTGGGAATAAATCGCGGCCGGAGCGGAGAACGAAAACCTGTCCTCAATCGCGCGTTGATCGAGGTAGTCGACGTCGAAGCCAGCCTGCTGTCGCGCGTTGAATTCTTTCTGCAAGCGCGCGACGTCCTGTTCATCGCCGGCGAGATACAAGCTGCGACGACGGCGAAAGTCACAGCGCGCATCGAGATGGTGGATCGTTTGTTCCAGTTCGTCGATTGCGTCAAGACAGCACCGGTAGCTGGAGATCGCCGTTTTCACTCCTCGCAGGCGGATCAAATCGATCAAGGGAACATCCACTTCGTAGAGCACGAGCGCGGTGCTGGCACTGGTGCTGCCGTGGCCCGGGTCGCGCTTGTCTATGGCGACCACGGCGAGTCCTTCGCGAGATAACCCATGGGCTATCATCGCACCGCTTAATCCTGCGCCGATCACAGCAACATCACATGACATGTCTTGGCGCAAAGGCGGAAATGCGGGTGCAGCCGACCGGTCAGGCCAGTAAAGCGAGCCGGAGCGAAGGTCCATATCCACAGGGCATGTGCGCAAGGGGTGATATTCCGCAGAATCTGGCAAGCGACCGATGATGGACTTCTTCCGATGGTTTCATGAAACCCAATTCCAGGGCCGACGATCAAGTTCACGGACTTTAACTTCCGTCATCAAAGTCCCAGAGATCAAAAGAAACTAAGTTCTTTAGAAGTTCAATTGGAAGGCTGAAAGCACACCACCACGCAGTGATGGTTAAGCCGCATTCTCATTCAACAAACCAGTAATTTCCGTCGCGAACTCCGGAACGTTGTCCACTTTCTTTTGCGCCGGGTGCAGAGATAAAGGCTTTCGCCTGGGCGATGTCTGCGACCGCAAATATGAAAAACACTTGGTTGGCGTCTTCCAAGTCCCGCCAGAGATGCTCCAGCAAAAGTCCCGCCTGACGATGAGCGTCCGAGTGCGAATCGAAAATTGATTTCCAGTTGGCGAAGTCTTCGACTTTGTTTCTACAGATCAGGCGAATCATGTTGTGCCGCTTTCTATCTGGTGTGGTTTGGCCGCAAACACCTCCGGCCTGCGGATAAGCATCCCGGTCCTGGCAACTGGCGCTTCTTTGAATGGACTATTCATGGCAATTTACCTGTGCGCCGCACGACCCAAGCTCAATGACGTCCCCCGCACTTGCCGGACTAGCCAGAGCGATGCCAGACTAGTTTGCTCGTTCTTCAGATTCCAAGCGCGCCTCATTTTGATGCGTCTGCGTTGCCAGCCAGCGCGGATGGTTCGGGTGCCGGTGCGATGCAAAATGCCGCAGGGCCGGGCAGGTTGCCGGATGAACCAGGGAAAAAGGATGAGGCGCACTGGCAATCAGATTGCTGAATTTCCCACCGACATGAATCATCTGTTGCACGCGTCGGCGGGGGTCGCAAAACGCATTCCGTATCCCATGAACTGGCTGGCGGCATTCCACAGCGGCTGGATCACCGGATGCGTGCTGCTGGTTTTGCCGCAGGGAATCCCCTGGGCGAGGATGGCGTTTTCATTGTCAGTTCGCGGGCAAAGTCACCCACCCGTTCGCGGGTTAAAATCACCCGCCCTTTGAGGTGAGTCGTTGCCCTGGAGGTTCCCGGTTGGGGAACTCTCCGGGCGATGAATCAACTCA
>JBDHQG010000125.1:0-8874 GCA_039806925.1 Limisphaerales bacterium | reverse complement strand
GCGCGTGAGCAGCGCATTGCTGGCGGGCGGCGGAATGAAGGTCGGCCAGGTCATCGGCGCGACGGATCGTCTCGGCGGCGAACCGAGCGAGCGTCCGGTGACGTTCGGCGAGGTCTTCGCGACGTTGTATCACAACCTCGGCATCGACGTGAACAAGACGACCGTTCCGGATCTGACCGGCCGGCCAAACTTCCTCGTTCCTGACGGCGCGCAGCCGATCCGTGAGCTCGTCGGGTGATGCCTTCCTGAAACAGTTTTGCTTCGTATGAATTCTGGAAAAAATTTTGGAAACACCCGGGCTGCGATGCTGCTTGCCAGTGGCGTCCTTGGGCTGTCGATGTTTGCCGCCCTCGCCGCGACGGACACCAGCGCCCCCGTGCAACCGCCGCCGCCATCCTTGTCTGTCCACGCACGAGCCGAGGCCGGCACGGCGGAGACGCTGAAGCTGCGCGGACCTGACGCGCGCCAGCAACTGCTGGTCACGGTGCGTCAGCCGGATGGTTCGTTGCGCGATGTGACGCGCGCGGCGAGCTACGAGGTTTCGCCCGCGAATGTCGTGAAGGTGGACAAGGGCGGCCTGGTGATTCCGGTCGGCAACGGCTCGGCGTCGGTCGTCGCCAAAACCGGCGATGGCCTGACTTCCTCCATCGCCATCACCGTCGAGAAGTTCGCCGAGATGCTGCCGATCAATTTCCCAAACCAGATCACGCCCATCTTCACGAAGACCGGCTGCAACGGTGGCGGCTGTCATGGCAAGTCGGCGGGACAAAACGGATTCCGCCTCTCGCTGCTCGGCTTCGAGCCATCGGAGGATTACGAGCACCTCGTGAAGGAAGCGCGTGGTCGTCGCTTATTCCCCGCGGCGCCGGATCGCAGCCTGTTGCTGATGAAAGGCGCGGCGATTCTTCCGCACGGCGGCGGCAAGCGTCTCGATCCCGACTCCGACGATTACCGGATGCTCGTGCGTTGGATGGCGCAGGGCATGCCCTACGGCAGCACGAACGATCCTTCCGTGGACCGCGTGGAAGTGCTGCCCAAACAGCGCATCATGTCGCTCGGCGGTGAGCAGCAGCTCGTCGTGCTCGCGCATTACACGGATGGTTCCGTGGAAGACGTGACGCGCGGCGCGCTCTACGAACCGAACGACAAGGACATGGCCCGCGCCGATGAGACCGGTCATGTGAAGCTCTTTCAGCAGCCCGGCGACGTGGCGGTGATGGTGCGTTACCAGGGCAAGGTGGCGACGTTCCGCGCGACGATTCCGCTGGGCGCGCCGGTCGGGAATCTGCCGGTGGCGAAGAACTTCATCGACGAACAGGTCTTCAAGAAGCTGAAGACGGTTGGCATGCCGCCGAGCGAACTGAGCGATGACGCGACGTTCCTGCGCCGCGTGACCATCGACATTGCCGGACGTTTGCCTACGCCCGAAGAGACGCGGCGCTTCATGGCGGACAAGGATACGGCGAAGCGCGACAAGCTCATCGACGCGCTGATCGAAAGCCCGGATTACGGCGAACTGTTCGCGAACAAATGGGCGGCGCTCTTTCGCAACAAGCGCAACGATGCGAGCCAGGCGCGTGGCACGTATGCCTTTCACGGCTGGCTGCGCGACAGCTTCGTGGCGAACAAGCCGTTCGACCAAATCGTGCGCGAGATCGTCGCGGCCTCGGGCGACATTGCGGAGAATCCGCCGGTCGCGTGGTATCGCCAGGTCAGCACCACGACGATGCAGATGGAGGATTCCGCGCAGCTCCTGCTCGGCCAGCGTCTGCAATGCGCGCAGTGCCATCATCATCCCTACGAGAAGTGGAGCCAGGCGGATTACTTCAGCTACGGCGCGTTCTTCAGCCGCGTCGGACGCAAGGGCGGTTCGCAGCCGGGCGAGGAAATCATCTTCCACAAGCGCGGCAATGCCGAAGGCATCAACAAGAAGAACAAGGCCGCGGTGAAACCGGCCGGGCTCGGCGCGCCGGTGGCGAAGCTCGCGCCAGATGATGATCCGCGCCTCGCGCTCGTCGATTGGATGACGAGCAAGGACAACCGTTACTTCGCGAAGTCGCTGGTGAACCGGTACTGGAAACATTTCCTGAATCGTGGCCTCGTCGAGCCGGAGGACGACATGCGCGAAACGAATCCGCCGACGAATCCCGAACTGCTCGACGCGCTGGCGAAGAGCTTCGTGGAAAGCGGCTACGACTTGAAGGCGCTGGTGCGGAACATCTGCCGTTCGCACACCTACCAGCTCAGCGCGGTGCCGAACCAGCACAACGCGATCGACAAGCAGAATTACTCCCGGTACTACCCGAAGCGTCTGAACGCCGAGGTGCTCTACGACGCGGTAAATCTCGTGACCAAGTCCGAGGCCAAGTGGGACGGCCTGCCCGCCGGCACGCGCGCGGTCTGTCTCCCGGACAACAGCTTCAATGCGAACGCCTACTTCCTCCAGGTCTTCGGCCGCCCGGAATCCTCCAGTGCCTGCGAATGCGAACGCAGCGCGGACGCCAGCCTTGCACAGAGCCTGCACTTGCTGAACTCAAAGGACATTCAGGCGAAGGTCGCGGACGACAAAGGCCAGGCTGCGGCGCTGGCGGCTGACGCGCGCAGCGACGAGGAGAAGTTGAACGAGCTCTACCGTTGGGCGTTCTCGCGCGATGCGCGGGCGCAGGAAATTCAGGCCGCGAAATCGCACATCGAGAAGGGGCTGAACAAGAGCAGCGATGCGAACGGCAATCCCGTCAACGGCCGCCGCCAGGCTTACGAAGACATCGTGTGGGCGCTGCTGAACACGAAGGAATTTCTGTTCAACCACTGAGCGACGGCTTCAGTTCACTCTGAAAAGAAAACATCCGAAGGCGGCGGGCGCTGCCTTCGGATGCGTCGTTTCAGAAGAGCGTTACTTCCGCAGGCGGAAGAACTGATCGCCCGCGCCGGGGGCGACGGTGAAGACGTTTTGTCCGCCGACGGTGATCAGCGAACCGGCGACGGGCGTCCAGGCGTTGGCCGGGGCGTCGATGGCGGAAGCACTGTAAACCTGCCAGCCGATGGAGGTCGCGGGCCAGCGGAGCTCGATGAGATTGTCGGCATAGGCCACGGTCAGGGATGGCGGCAGCTCGGCGTCTTCGTAGCCGCTGGCGACGAGTTCGAGGTTGAAGCCGAGGTCGGAGCTGTCCGGCGACTGCTGATGAATTTCCACGGCGAGGATGTTCGTGCCGATGACGAGGTCGGTGGCCGGCAGCATGGTGACGAAGAACGTCTGCTCGTCCGCACCGCCGACGGAGGCGGAGGCCAGGGTCTGGTAGGTGATGGCGGCGGGCGCTTCCGGGAGGTTGCTGCGGAACTGTTCGCGGCCGTTGAGCCACACGACGGCGGCATCGTCGCGCACGAGCTTGAAGATGAGGTTGGTGTAGATGGCGCCCGGCTCCACGACGAAGGTGCGGCGGAAATACGTGGTGATGAATTTATTCGCGCTGCTGGCGCCGAAGCTGACGGCGGGAGCCGTCTCGCCGTCGCTGCCGTAGCCGAGGCGGGTCACGCCGGTTTTCCAGGAGTTTTCCGGGTACGTCAGCCGCGTCCAGTTCGTGCCGAGGTTCGCGCCCGCGTCGTAGTAGCGCCAGGTGGAATTGCTTTGCACGAGCGTGGTGGCGACCGGCTCGCGTCCGATGGCGACTTCGGTGGGTTCGGAATCGAACGTGAACCCAAGCGAATCGCGGATGCGGGCGGTGAGTTGGAAGAGGCCGAGGGGGGCGTTGCTCCAGCTGAACTTCCACGGCGCGGTGGTGAGTTCCGTGAGCTTGATGCCGTTGGCGAACAGTTCGAGGCTCGTCACGCTGGCGGTGCCGGCGCCTTTGGCGATGGCCTCGATGTCGATCGTCTGGCCGCCGGTGAAGGTCGCGCCGCGAGCCGGCGTGGTGAGGTAGACCCGGCCCCCGGAGGTTCCTTGGGCGGTGAGCAGAAGGTCGAATCCGCCATCCGAGCTGGTCGCGCTGCTCTGGTGGAGTTCGACGGCGATGAGGTTCGTTCCGCCGATCAGGCCGGAGCCCGCCGTGGACAGGATGCGCTCGAAGTAGGTGGTTTCGTCCGGGGTGTTGACCGAGTTGAGCGCCAGGGTGGAGGAGGTGATCGTTCCTTCCGGCATGTTGCTGCGGAAGATCTCGAGACCGTTCAGGTAGATGACCGCGCCGTCATCCCGCGCAAATTGAAAGGTGAGTTCGGTGAAGATCGCCGGGTTGAGGGCGTTGAACCAGCGCCGGAAATAGTGGGTGACGCGACCATCGGTCAGCCTGGTGTTCTCACCGTCCAATCCCCAGCCCAGACGCGCGGGACCGGATTGCCACATGCTGTCGTCAAAATTGCGGGTCTGCCAGCCGGCGGCCACGGGCAGGGTGTTGTCCCAATAGCGCCAGGAGCTCGCCTGGCCGATGAATGTCGAGCTGACCGGGAGGATGGAGGGCAATGCACGTTCCACCGTCATCTCCACGGGCGCGGAGGTGCTCGATCCGCCTGGGCGGACTGCGACCGCCTCGATCAGATGCGTGCCGGCGGGGGCGTTGCTCCAGGTGAATCCATGCGGCGTCGCCGCGGAGCCGGTGCCCACGAGCGAACCGTTCGCGTAATACTGGACGGACAATGGCGCGCCGCCGGCCGCCGTGGCGTAGGCGGCGAGCGTGATGTGCGCGGGCGTGTTGAAGTGCGCGCCGGCTCCCGGCTGGGTGATGTAAATGTCCTGCGACGGGATGGCCGCCTCCAGCCCGATCAACGCGAGGTTGAATCCAATGTCGCTGCTGTTGATCGCCGCCTGGTGAATCTCGACGGCAAGCGTGTTGGTTCCCGGGACGAGCAGCGATGGATTGAGCATCGTTTCCACGGGCGTCGTTTCTCCGGTGCCATCCACGGCGGACGAGGCGAGGCTGTTCCAGCTCACGAGCCCGGACGGAAGATTGTCGCGCAACACTTCCACGCCATTGAGGTAAACAATCGCGCCGTCATCGCGGATCAAGCGAAGCAACAGGTTGCCATAGGCGGCCGGATTGGTGACGGTGAAGGCGCGACGGAAATAGGTGGTGATATAACGCTGGGAGGAGTTAGGGCCGAAGTTTATCGTCGTGACTGCGCCATCGCCACCATAGCCCAGGCGGCTGGGACCGGCGGCCCAGTTCCGATCATTGAAGGCCGCGCTGCGCCATGCGTTGCCTTGATTCGAACCATTGTCGAGATACTTCCACACGTCGCCAAATGAGACGAGTTGATCGCCGGCGGCGGGCTGCGCAAAGGTCAGGGTGACCGGCGCGCTGGTCGCGGTGTTGCCCAGCGTGTCGGTGGCGACGGCAGTGATCTGTTTGGTCGATGTGGAGGATTCGATCAGCGTCGCCGTGTAGGGCGCTGAGTTGTCCTGACCAAGCAGGACGCCATCCGCGTAAAACTGCACCAGTGAAACCGGCGCGGGACCGGCGGTGGCGGCGGCCGCGAGGTTCACGCTGGCGGGCAGATCGAAGGTCGAATCAACGGAGGGCGAGGTCATGGCCACGTTCAAAACCGGGGCGGCGCTGATGTTCACCCGCGAGGGTGCCGAGGTGATGGACGCGGTGCCGAAGACGGCGACGACGCTGAGCTGGTGCGTGCCGGCCACCGGGTTGCTCCACGCGAAGGAGAAGGGCGACGTGGTGTCCTCGCCGATCTTCACGCCGTCCACGAGGAAATCGACGCGCGACGCGGTGGCCGCCGTCCTTCGGGCCACGGCGGAGATGGCGACGCTGGCCGGGTTGACGAGGGTCTGGTTTGCCGAAGGCGCGGTGATGTAAACCGTGCTGAAGCTCGCGCCGGCGGCGGCGGTGAGCCCGTCGAACCTGAGATCGAACGCGATGTCCGAGCTGGTTCTGTTCGCCTGATGCACCTCGGCGGAGAGGATGTTTTCCCCGGCGACGAGGCTGCCGGCCGAGATGGTTTGCTCCAGGTAATCGCCGGCTTCCATGGCGCTGCTCGCCTGCGTGAGATGGGTGACCGCTCCGGCGGGCATGTTGTTGCGGTAGATTTCGCCGCCGTTGAGATAAACGACAACGCCGTCATCAAACCGGACGCCGAGGCGCAGGTTGGTGAATTGCCCGGGGTTCGTCGCGGTGAAGGATTTTCGGAAATAGTAGGTGAGGTGTTTGTTTTGCGAATCGCTCCCGAAGCTGAGCGTGGTGGCGATGTCACTGTCCCCGTAGCCGAGCGAGCCGGGACCGCTGGCCCAGAGCAGGTCGATGAATCCCTCGTCCCGCCATTCCGTTCCCTGGTCGGAGCCGTCATCGAGATATTTCCAGGTGGAATTCGCGGCGATGAGGGGCGTGACAAGGGCCGGCGGATTGGTGGAGACGATGATGTCGATGTTGGCGGCGTCGGGCCCGACGGTGACCGGGTTGCTGAAGAACGGATTGGCGAACGTGAGCGCGTCGCCGACCGGATCAATCGCCGTGACCGAGTAACTGCCCGCGGCCAGCCGGGAGATCGTATAGCTGCCGTCGCTCTCGCTGAAGGCGTAGCGGCTGCCGCTGGTGGAGACACGGACGCCCGTGATGGGTTTGCCGTCGTGATTCAGGACGCGCCCGCTGATCGCGAACGTTCCGGCTGCGCCGACGTTGACGATCACCGAATCGCGCGCGACGCCGCCCTTCATGTCGCTGACGGTGACTTCCACCGAGTACTCACCCGCGGCGGCGAAGCTGTGCGTGGTGACGGCGGAGTTGTCCACGCTGTAATCGCCGTCGCCGAAATCCCAGAAGTAAGCCAGCGTGTCACCGTTTGGATCGGTGGCGCCGGCCGTGAAGGTGATGCTCTGCGCCGTGGCCGCGGTCGACGCGCTGGCGCTGGCGACGGCGGTGGGCGGCTGGTTCGCGGGGAACGGGCCGATGTTGATCGCGATGTCGAGTGACTCGGGATACGTGTTGCCCTTTCGCGTTGGCGTCACATGGAGGTTGTTCCCGAAATCGCTGAAGGTGCGGCCGATGGTGAGCGAGTGATCGTCCTTGCCGCCGCTGGAGCCCGGCGTCATGTCGAGCAGCTGGGACGAGCCGCTGGCCCAGCGGAAGTTCACGCCGTTCATCAGGCCCTTGTTCGAGGTCCAGAGCTGGCGGAACTCCAGCCAGTAGGGATTGCCGCTGGACCGATTGAGGCGAATGGCCCTGACGCCAAAGGGTGCGGCGGTGATGTCATGCGCGTGCAGGCGATAAGTGCCGCTGCTCGAAACGGTGATGGCGTCCGCGGCAGGAATCCAGTCGAGACGGTTCTTCTGGCTGGCGCTGAAATGCCGGCTGCCGCCGCCGCTGCCGCCCATCGTGTCGAACGGATCGCCATATTCCTCGTTGTTGCCGGGGCCGATGGTGCTGCGCTCGCCGGAATCCCACCAGTTGGCGTGGCCGAGACCGAGGTTGTGGCCCAGTTCGTGCGCGCTCGTCCGCACGTCGAAGTAACCGTTTGCGAGGTGGTATCCCACACCGCCCACGTAACCGAGGCCCGCATAGTCATAAGAGGGCCGCCCGCCGGTGCAGACGAAGAAGAAATCGTATTTGCTCAGGTCATAACCGAAGACGTTCTGCGCCACCGTGCGCGCCTCCGGGTAGAGGGTGGACAATCCCTTGTTGTCATAGGAGGCCACGGGATTCGACATGCGCATCACCGGCGTGATGTCCGAGCCTTTGCCGACCGGGGCGATGATGTGTTTGTTGTAGGAGATCGCCGCGAGGAAGTTGCTCATCTCCGTCATGTGCGTGAGCGCGTTGTTCGTCGGAAAGACATCGCCGGCGTAATCCGGAAAATCGACGCGCATGAGCAGGTAGCGCTTGCGGCCCTCGGTGTAGGTGGATTCCGCCGTCGGCAGATTGCCCGGAGTCTCCGGCGTGTCGAAGCCGGCATCGCTGCCGCCGGTCAATGCGCTCATCGCCATGATAAACGTCGGGCCGCGACCGGTGACATCAGTTGGAGGGCGCACGGCGGCGGTCATGGGAACGGCGATGCCGTTCAGGGGCATCGCGGAGCGCGTGACGTAATCCAGCGCGCGACCGTAGGTGAAGACGCGATGCACCGCGCGATCGATGGTCGCGTAGCGAACGAGCGGAGCCAGCGGGAACTTGCCGGGAGCCGGCACCGGCGTGACGCAGACGACCTCGAAGCTACCTGTCTGGCGAACCTGATTTTCCATCAACGCGGCGACAGTCGAGGGAAGCTGGGCGCGGACGGAATCCGGCGCCGCCAGCGCAAGGGCCTTCTCCGGCGCGGACTGGATCAGCTCCGCCATCTTCTGCAAGCGGATGGTCGCCAGCCTGACGCCTTCCGTTTCGAGGCCGAGCTTGTCGGCGGCTGAACCGGATTGGAACCGCGTCACCCATTCCTTGAACGCGGCGAACTCCGGCTCGGCGACGGATTGCGCCCATGCGGCTTCGGGCGACAGAGGCGACGGCGGGGTGGCCGGCGTCGATTGCGCCCCGGCGACTGGACTGGCGGCACTGATGCCGGACGCCGTCGCGCCGGATGCGCTTGCCGGTGTGGCAACCGGCGCGGAGACACTTTCGGCGCTCTGTCGGGATGGGGTTTTGGAAAAGTGGAGGGACAGGTAAACCAGCCCCGACAACGCTGCGAGGAGCAGAACGACTTTAATTCTCATGCGCTTAAGCGATTCGGAATCCCGAAGTTTTACCTCAATCACCGCCAATTCACAACCGGAACATTGCGTCGAATGCCCTCAAGATGCGCCCTGCCTAAATTCTGGGCGGAACGTTACGGTGGAAAATTGCGAACTGAAGCATGGCGGGCCGGTGGGACAGGCTTCAAGCATGTCGCGAATGTCAATAACGTGGACCCAATCCGGCAAACCACTCGCCTCAGACGTTGAGTGATGCGCAA
>JBDHQG010000124.1:0-8891 GCA_039806925.1 Limisphaerales bacterium | reverse complement strand
GCCCAGTTGCGGTTCATATCGTAACCGCCACGGCCGTCCTCGTTCACCTGGCCATCACCGTCGTTGTCGATGCCTTCCTGGCCGAGCAACGTGTATTCGCCGCGTTCCTCGGGGCCGACCTGAATCATCAACTGCTCGGGATACTGCGGATGCGGTTTCCAGCGGCCGTTCGGATCCTTGATGCGCATCTGAGTGATGGCTCCATCACCGTCGAGATCCTCGGCGTCGTCCTCGTCCGCGACGCCGTCGCGATCATTGTCGAGCGGCTTCACGCCGGAGCGCGAGCTGTGCGCGGTGTTCGCTTCCTTCAGCCAATGGTCGCGACCGTCGGGATTGATCGTCGGGATGAGATAGAAGACACAGCGGTCGAGGAGTTCGGTGACCTTTTCGAGATTGCCGTATTGATGGCAGAGATACCACGCGGTGTAGGCGACGGCTTCGCCACCCTGGACTTCGTTGCCGTGAATGTTGCCGTCGATGTACATGCCCGGCTTGCGTTTCGCATCGCCTTTGCGGCTGGTGACTTCGAGGCACCAAATGTCGCGGTCTTCGACGGATTTGCCAATGGAGTAGAGCCTGGTGAGTTCAGGGAACTCCTTGTGCAGCCGCGCGAGGATCGCGCCGAGCCCGGCATGATCGTAGAAGCGGTTCCATTCGACATCGACCTTGCGTTTCGCGCCGATGCCGAGCGCGGGATACGAATGCTTCGCCGGATCGCTGTCGTCCGGTTTGCGGTCGGAGATTTGCGCGAGCGCGGCGAAGGGCAGGGCGCAGCAGGCGGTCGCGAGGAGGATTGGTTTCAAAAGGCGGTTCATCACTTCGTCTCCTCTTTCAGTTCCACTTCAGTTTCAGTTCGGCCGGCGATCATGGAGATCACTTCGATGCTGAGCTTCCTGGCGTCCTTCGCCCGGACCACCCAGCGCGCTTCCTTTGCGTCGCCGCCCGCGATGGCGTTCAGCATGGTGACACGGTTGCCGGAGAGCAGTTGTTTCGGATCAGCTTTCAGTATCACGCGCGTAGGATGCACCTCGCGACTGACTCCGCCTTGTGCGAGCGAGGTGGGCAGGTAGCCCGTGTTTTCGACTTTCACCGTGACTTCGTAAACAGACGAGCCGAGCGATTTCGCTTCGACGCTGCGGATGGCGATGCGCGGAAGCTTTCCAGCGAGATCCGTCAGAAAACGACCGTGCATGGCGGTGAGGTCGGGCAGGGAGTTGGCGGGCGGCAGCGTTCGCGCGAACGGAGCGAAGCCGCCGACTTCCACTCGTTTGCCGGGGAAGTCCGGATGCTTGATGCTTTTCCAGGGAATGAATCGTGATTGTTCGTTCTGGTCGATCCACTTCAGGAACGCGCGATCTTCTTCATTGCGATTGTCTGGCTCTTTTGGCTTCGCATCGGGCTTCTTCTCGCCATCGGGTTTTGTGTCGCCGTCCTTCTTTGGTTCGTCCTTTGGTTTCTCGTCTTTGGCCGCGGCCTTTGCGAGTTCAAGTTGCAGCGCCGGAGTCCACGCGCGGGCGGCGAGGGAAAGGCGGCCGCGATGAAAATACATCCAGTCGGAGAACGTTCCGGGCTCGGTTGCGCCGGACAGTTCCTTCTTCACGCCGAGTTGTTCACGCCATGCCTTGCCGAGTTCGCGATACCACGGCACGTCCTCTTCGTGCAACGCGGTGGGCGGTCGCTTCGGCGCGTCGCCCTTCGGCGTTTGGGAAAGATTATCCGCCGCGCCGAAGGTGAAGACGACGGCGATCTGCGGATGCGCGATCACGAACTCCGCGAGCGCGCGGGTTTCGACTTCGCTGACTTGATGCCGACCCGCGTCGGCCGCGAAGAATTTGTAGCCGTAGGGAAAGTTGCGGTTGAAGTTCACGCCGCCGGGGCCGTCCTCGTTCCATTCCTTGTCGCCATCATTGTCGCGACCTTCGCTCAGCACTCGCCAGGCACCGCGTTCGCCTTTCAATCGATCTGCTTTGAGAAGGAGCCGGTTGTCCTGCGGATCGAGGATAAACTCGCCGTCCGGATCTTCGACGCGCATCGCCGCGATGATTCCGTCGGCGTTCAAATCCTCCGTGCCATCTTCGTCGATGAGACCGTCGCGGTCGTCATCCGTCGGGCGTTGGTTCGTGGTGGTTTCGCGGCGCGGTTGAGCGAAGCAGACGGCGGCGCCATCGGGGTTCACGCGCGGCCAGAGATGAATCGTGGTGGAGTCGAGCAGCTTCTTGATGGCGTCGTTCGTGGCGTAGCCGGCGGCCAACGATTCGGCCCACGCGAGCGTCGATGCCGCGCCGGCGAGATCGTTCGCCTCGATGCCCGCGACCACGAGCATGGCGGGACGATTGGTGCGCGCTGACTCGTTTCCGGCTCCCAACTCGACTCGCCAGACTTCGTTTTTGCCGGGCGTTTCGCAAATTTCCGTGGCGCGGACGATGGCCTTGTGATCGCTCGCGAGTTTCTTCAGGCGGGCGATGAGTTGCTTGTTGTCCGGATACGAATCTGCGGCGGCACCGGACGTGGAAGCGGGCGGAAGCGCCAGCAGGAGGAGCAGCGCGAGAAGCGGGATTCTCATGTGAAGCGGGAATGGCATCGGTTCAGAGCTTGGTAGCACGGGCCGGGAGGTGAAGCCAATGGTTAATGGGTGCGCCACAATGGAATGACGGAGCGCCGAGCATCGCTCGGCCCGGTGGGACTGAGCCGGGACGATGCAGTCGGTCCGGGTGGAACGGGCCACCGGCCCGTTCTGTCGGGCGACCCGCCCGACAGCCGTGCGCACGACGCGCGCACTGAAATATGAACGACCGTCGTGCGTTCGGCTCGGCGGCAGGTTGCCGCCGAGAACGGGCCGGTGGCCCGTTCCCCCCGGAACTTTACTGCATCGTTCCGGCGTAGATCATGATTGGGCCGAGCGATGCTCGGTGCTCCGTTCAGATCGCGGGTCATCTGATTGCAGGAGTGTGAGTATTCCGTAATCAATGTCCGCAGGCGCGGGTCAGCGCATTGTGCGCGGCACCGTAGGCGCCGGCGAGTTCACCGAGGGTGGCGGGCAAGACTTTCACTTCGTATCCGACCGACCGCCATTCAATCTCCGCCAGACATTCGCGAAGAGGATGAAAAAGCGCGTCACCGGCCCGGGCGATGCCGCCGCCGACGATGACGGCCTCCGGATCGAGAATGTTGACGAAGGAGGTCACCGCACAAGCGAGCGCGCGGACCGAGCGCAGCCAGAAGTAAGAAGCTTCCGGATCACCAGCGACATGCGCTGCGACAAGATCATGCGTGGTCTTGAAGAGGCCGTGGGTGCGTTCCTCAATCGTGCAGTTGCCCATCATGACTTCGAGACTGCCCGGCGTGCCGCAGACATCGGCGGGGCCATCGATGTCGAGCGAGGTGTGGCCGAGGTGTCCGGCGCGGCCGATGTTTCCGCGGAGCAAATGACCATCGACGATGGCGGCGCCGCCGACGCCCGTGCCGAGCGTGAGCATGATGACATTTTGAAAACCGCGCGCGGCGCCGAGCCAGGCTTCGCCGAGGAGCGCGGCGTGGGCGTCGTTGAGAACGGGAACGGGAGAGCTGGTCTTGAGGAATGTGGACCAATCGAGGCCGACGAGCCCTTGCAAACGCCCGGGCATGTTCGCGATGGAACGGCCGTCCTTCGCCGCGAGGCCGGGCGCGGAGAGGCCGATGCGATTCGCGACTGTGCCTTGCTCGCTCGAAAACTTGGCGATGATTTCGCGAATCTTCTCCGCCCAATCCATCTTTGCGCCGGCGTCGAACGGCGTCGACGATTGCGCGAGGAGTTTGCCGTCGGGCGTGACGGCGACGGATTTCACGCTCGAACCTCCGAGGTCAATTCCGATGGCGTAGCTCATGGCGCGGGTTGGGGTTACTGGCCCTTGGTGAGCTTGCCCCAGAGGCGTCCCAATGCGCCGAAGAGACTGGAGGGTGGCGGTTGATCGCCGCCGGCATGTTCCGCGCGCACGGGCACCTGTCCTTCGGACACGGACCATCCGCCGTCCACGGCGAGCACCTGGCCGGTGGCGAACGCGGACGCATCGCTCATGAAGAACACGGCGGCGCCATCGAGGTCCGCGGGCTGGCCGATGCGCCCACCGTCGAGCGGTTGCTTGGTGGCGATGAAGCGGAGGATTTCCTCGTTGCCTTGCGCGCGTTGCGACATCGGGGTGGCCACGAGCGCGGGGGCGAGGACGTTGAAGCGGATGTTCGCGGGCGCGTAGTAGGCGGCGGCGGATTTGGTGAGGCCGATGATGGCGGCCTTGGCGGCGGCGTAGGCGTGCGTGCTGAAGAAGTGCGGCGACGGCGAGCAACCGAGCACGGAGCCCATGTTCAAAATGCTGCCGCCGGATTGTTGCTTGAGGAACTGCCGCGCGGCGGCGCGGTTTGAATAGACGAGCGAGGTGAGGTTTTCGTTGAGCGTGTATTCCCAGCCTTCGTCGGTCAGTTCGTGAAGCGGGCCGTCGCCCTGGCGGCGTCCGCTGCCTCCCGCGACGTGGTAGAGGCCGTCGAAGCGTTTGAAATTTCCGAGCGCGATCTGGATCGCCGCGGGCGCTGATTTTGAATCACCGGCATCGGCCACGAAACCGATGGCGTCCGGCCCAAGTTCCTTCTCGGCGGCTTCGACTTTCTGCTCGTCGCGTCCCGTCACCACGACGCGCGCGCCGGCGGCAATGAAGGCGCGCGCGGCGGAAAGCCCGAGGCCGCTGGTGCCGCCGATGACGACGATGGATTTGTTGGTCAAGGCTGCTGCTGGCATGTGTGGGCGCGAGGCTAGGAAAGTCCGGCGGGGAGTTCCAGCTTTCGCTGAGCCGTTGGTGGCAAAGACGCTGCTTTCATCGGAAGCATGATGGATCGATGGATGGGATGGATGCGTCGCCTGGTGCAAATCAGCGCGCTGGCTGGCGGTATCGCTTCGTGCAACTTGTTGGCCGGCACGCGGATTGTCGAATCGCCGACGGCGCTGGCGGTTGATGGCCGTGGATGGTTTCCGATTGCCGACAGCCGGACGGGCGAGGAGTTTTTTACCCGGCAGGGAGAGTTTGTCCTGGATGAAACGGGCCGGCTGGTGACGCCTGAAGGATTTGTGCTGCTCGGCGTGGACGGGACGGATTCGAGCCGGCTCACGAGTCTGCGAATCGACACGACGGGCATGCCGGCGCTGTCGAGTCCGGCCTCGTGGATCGAATCGTTCCGAATCGAGCGCGACGGGCGGATTGTCGTGACGCTGTCGGACGGCGCGGAGTTCGTGCGCGCGCAGGTGCTTCTTCAGGATTTTCTGCTGCCGGCCAATCTCAGCCGGGTGATGCCGCACATTTACGCGGCCAATGAACCGGCGGTGGCGCTTGGGGCACCGCAGGTGCCGGGAAGCAATGGATTGGGGAAACTCAGGGCCGGGCGGGTCGAGTTGGAGGAGGTGCGCTGGTGGGTGAAAGGAGTTTATCAGAAGAATGGCGGAGTGGGCCAGGGCGCGTTGACGGCGACACGTCTTCCGGCTGATCTGGGCATCCGTGGCGCGGGGTTTTTTGTGGTGCGCGATCCGGCGACGTCCGGGCTGTTCGTCACGCGCGCCGGCTTTTTCATCCGCGACGGCGACGGGTTTCTGACGACTTACAGCGGGCTGCGCGTGCAGGGCTGCATCGACGCCACGATGAGGGTGCTTGGCGATGTGCAGATTGACGCGGCCGGCGCGCCGGCGACGAGCGATCCGGCGGCGGTCTTCGAGGCGTTCGAGGTGGCGCGGGAGGGGAGCATTCTGGTGTCGCTCAGCGACGGGACCACATTTCTTCGCGGACGAATTCTTCTGCACGAGGTCGGGCATCCCGAGCGGCTGCGGGCGGAGGAGGGCGGGCTTTACTCCGGCGTGGACGAGGCGGGGATCGTCGGGCCGGGGGACGGGGTGGAATCTTCCCTGGGCACGATTCATCAGGGTTCCGTCGAACTCCTGCACGCCAGCCGGGATCTCCTCGAAGCGCGGCGCGAGATGGAATACTTCGAGCAGGGCGCGCTGCGTCGCACCGGGAGCGCCACCGATCTGGCGATCAGCGGACGGGGATTCTTCGTCGTTCGCAAACCATACGAGATGGAGGAATCCGTGACGCGGCGCGGCCGGTTTCGGATCGACGCGGATCGTTTCCTGGTGACGCCGCAGGGCGAGCGCGTCCAGGGGTTCGCGAATCCGGCGCTGACGGAGATTGGCGACGTGCGCATCGACGACGGTGAACGGCCTCCGGCTTCCAGTCCCGACGCGCGTCTGGCCGCTTTCCAAATCGATGCGACGGGCAGGGTGGAGGTTCAATTGTCGGATGGCACCGCCTACACGCGGGGGCAGGTGTTGCTGCGTGATTTCGCCCAGAGCTATTCGTTGCAGGCGCTGGGTGGCGCGCTCTATCGCGGCGTGTTGGAGGCGCGCCCAAACGAGACCATGTTCGCTCCGGGCTCGCGCGGGCTTGGGCACGTTTACAGCGGGGCCATCGAGGTGCCGGCGAGACCGCAGCGGTTGATGCTGCCGGCATTGAACGGAGTGCAGTTGCTGATCACGGGGGAGCCGGGAACTGCGTGTGCCGTGCAAACGCGCGTGGTGAACCGGCGCTGGGTGACGATTGGCCGGCTGAAGCTGGGCGCGACCGGGGAGGCGGATTTCTTCGATGTGTCGAGCCGCAAACGTTCCTATCCGGCATATCGGGTCGTCGCGGAGTGACCATCTCCCCGTCTTTCCCTTGATTCCGCCGCGTCGGGGCGCAACCTTCTTCCTTGTGCAATCGTCATCCTGTCTTTTCGCCCGCGCGTGGATCGCGGCGCTGATGTTCGCGTCGTCGCTGGGGGCCCAGGTCATCCCGGCAGACCGCCTCGCGGCGGGCGTCACCAATGGCTGGTCCGTCTGGGCCGGGATTCCCGGGGGGATTCCGAAGGTGGAGACGGTTTACACTGTTCTCACCAACATCGACAACACGGGCAGGCTCGATGTCACCGCCGCGATTCAGCGCGCGCTGGATTTGTGTCCGAGCAACCAGGTGGTGCTCTTGCCGAAAGGTTCCTTCAAATACAATTCCCAGCTGCTGTTCCGGCGCGATGGTGTCGTGCTGCGCGGCGCGGGGGTTCGGGAGACGGTGCTCTTTGCGGATGCGGTCACGCCGGGCGCGTCGCACATCTTCGTCCGCCATCCGGCGCACGACGAGGGCTTTGGCAACGTTCCCAAATACAATCTCGCGACGGGCTATGGCGGCGGCGATTCCAACCTGGCCACGACGACGCGTCACGCGTTCGCGGTCGGCGACTTCGTCTGGATTGATCAGAAGACAAATCACATTGGGGCCACCGGCTATTTCCCGCACATGATCAACATCCACTCGTCGCCGGCGGGCAGCGACGCCGGCGGACAGTGCGGCAGCTGGCCGTTGAGCGGGCGCGAGGCGCGGCCCTACGGGCAGATGACACGCGTGGTCGGAGTGTCGGACGGGACGAACCTGACCGTGCAGCCGCCGCTCATGGGCTGGTACGCGAAGTCGAACGCGCCGCAGATCATGAAGATGACCGGCGTCATCCAGCGCACGGGCATCGAGAGCATGACGATTACGAACACGCCGAACGCGGTGAATCCCTATACGATCCAGGTGGCGGGGACGCACCAGTTCTGGCTGCACGACGTGGAGTTGCGCTGCTCGGCCAAGCGCCACGTTTACTTCATCAACAGCCTGCAGACGCACATCGAGCGGACGGACATGAAGGAAGGGCGGTTCTCCGATGTGAAGTTTGACAATGGTCCGAACTACGGCCCGGACGCGGCCTACATGATCTTCGTCGGATACGGTTCCTCGTGCTACCGGATCGTGGACAACATTTTTTCGCGGTGCCATTTCGCGCTGGCGCATGAAGGCCCGAGCGCCGGCGGCGTGGTGGCCTACAATTTCGTGACCAACGTGATGTTCCCGAACGCCTACTCCGTGCAGCCGGCGGGCGGGTATCACGCGGCGCATCCGCACCAGATCCTTTGGGAGGGAAACATCTTCGCGAACGGGAAGTTCATGGCGGACGGCATCTGGGGCAGCGGCGGCGACTCGACGCTTTTCCGCAACCGCATCTCGCCCGGCCGCTACAACGCCGGCGTGAAGCTCGAGCAGTTTCATCACTGCATCGATATCTGGGCGCGACAGCATTACTGGAACGTGGTCGGGAATGTCGTCGGCGAAACGAACTGGCATAACTACATCGATCATCCGGATGGTGGCAGCGTGCAGGATGGCGGAGGAAAACTTTCCGGGCAACGCTTCGGCATTCGCGACGCGAACACGCCGCATTACGATGGCCACGACACGTTTGTGACGAACACGATGATTTTGAAGGAGAACTATTACTTCGTGAAGGCCGAGCGCTCGAAGGATTACGACAACGGTGTTCCGCCGTCGCAGGCCACCGGCCAGAAGCTTCCCGCCAGCTACGCCTATGAGGCCAAGCCGGCGTGGGCTGGAAACCTGCCCTGGCCGATGATCGGGCCGGACGTGAGCCTGGATGCGACGAATCCGGCGATGCTGCGATTCTACGGCCAGACGAATTACACGCGCTGAACGGCGGCCCGGTTTTCAGGCCGCCCCGGTCCGTCGCGCGGGTGAAAAACCTGTTGACCCTCAATTTGGCGCTTTGTTACCTTCCGCGCCGATGAATTTGCCAAACGCTCTGCTGGTAGTGCGCGTCGTCGTAGCCGACTGACGCGACCGGAAGCGTGTTGGTGCTCCAGGTCGCCCGCCGTTCCCTCCGGGACGCGGGTTTTTTATATTTAGGCATTATGCGACATACCATCTCGGTGCTGGTCGAAAACAAGTTCGGCGTGCTCACGCGCGTGGCCGGACTGTTCAGCGGTCGTGGCTACAACATCGATTCGCTTAATG
>JBDHQG010000123.1:0-8897 GCA_039806925.1 Limisphaerales bacterium | reverse complement strand
TGCCGAAGAAGCTGCTGCTGGAGAACGGAGCCCCCACGGCTGCCGACAAGCGACTGATCGCCGATACCGTCGAGGAGATACAGTGGGTCGCGGCGCTCAAGCCGAACACCATCGGCGTGCCCGACTATCGCGACGACCAGCGCGAGTACCTGGAGATCGCGGTGCTTGCCGTGACGCTGCGCAGCCAGCCCGGGCAAGACAAAGCCAAGCCAGCGAACGCTGCCCGCCTCGCCGAACTGGTGCACCGTGCGGTCCCCTATCCGGTCCTGTTGCTGCTGTGCTCCGGGCAGAGCATGACGCTCTCTTTGGCACATAAGCGCTGGGCGCAGAACGAGGCGGGCAAGGTGGTGCTGGACGGCGGCCTCGTGGCCGCCTCGCTTCCCGAGGACGCGCCCGGCGCCGATGCGATGGATGCATTCATGCAGACCGTCGCCTTGGCCCGCCAGCCTCGGTCTAGCCTCCTCGCGCTTTACCAGGGGTGGATGGACGGCGTGCAGGCCCTGCTGGCGGCGAAAATGACCGGAGCGTTCAAGGCCGCCGACAGCCCGAAACAGGCCGCAGCTCGCCGCCATGCCCTGCAGGAATGCGTGCGGCTGGAGGCCGAGGCGGCTCGCTTGCGCGCCCAGGCCGGCAAGGAAAAACAACTGGCGCGACAGGTCGAGTTGAACCTCGCGCTCAAGCGCGTGCTGGCCCAACTGGCTGCAGCACGCGAACAGCTTTGAAGATCGAACGAATGACGGAGAAGAAAATGCAGATCATCGACGCCGCGAGTCCACTGGCTCAGTCCGCGGATCTAGTGTCCGGCAACATTGAACAGATCAAAGCCCTGTTCCCGGAACTCATCACCGAGGGGCCGAACGGCGTTTCGGTGAATGTGGACGTGCTCAAGGCCCTGGTCGGCCACCAGGTGCTCACGGACGCCGACGAGAAATACGGCCTGAACTGGCATGGCAAGCGGCGCGCGCGGCAACTGGCGCTGACGCCCTCGACCGGCACCCTGCGGCCTTGCCCCGACGAGAGTGTGGACTGGGACACCACCCAGAACCTGATGATCGAGGGCGACAACCTGGAGGTACTCAAGCTCCTGCAGAAGAGCTACGCCGGAAAGGTCAAGCTGATCTATATCGACCCGCCTTACAACACCGGCAAGGATTTCGTGTACCCGGACAACTTTCAGGACAACATCAAGAACTATCTGGAGCTGACTGGGCAGGTCGAAGGCGGGCGAAAGCTCAGCAGCAACACCGAGGCCAGCGGGCGGTTTCATACCGATTGGCTGAACATGATGTATCCGAGGTTAAAGCTGGCGAGAAACCTGCTCCGCGAGGACGGGGCGCTTTTCGTTTCATGCGACGACGGTGAAGTCGAGAATCTCCGCTGTCTTCTTAACGATATCTTTGGCGAAGAAAACTTCGTCGCACAGTTCGTCTGGAGGGCACGTCAGTTCACTGACGCGAGAGCAAATACAAACGTATCCACTGACCACGAGTACATCCTCGCCTATGCGAGAGAGTCTGCGTTTTCGCTTCGCGGAATTGAAAGAGACGAATCGAAATTCTCAAATCCTGACGACGACCCTCGTGGACCTTGGATGAGTCGTAGCATCCTTGGGCTCGCAACGCGCGATCAGCGCCCCAACCTGCATTACGATTTGATTGATCCCGTCACCGGGCGACAGTTTCCGCCCAATCCGGCGACTGGTTGGCGGTACTCCCGCGAGCGAATGGCACTTCTCATCTCTGAAGGACGGATTCTCTTTCCGAGCAAGGACGATGGTCGGCCCAGAGAGAAGAAATTTCGGAGTGAGATGCAGTCGGAGTTCATTGCGTTCCGCACCATCATTGATGGCGTATACACGGCGGATGGAACGCAGGAGATTCGAGACTTGTTCGGGGCAGAGGTGTTCTCCTTTCCGAAGCCATGCGAGCTGCTTCGAAGAATCGTCGAGCAGACAACAGGAGAAGGCGACTTGGTTGTGGACTTCTTTGCTGGATCTGGCACAACCGGCCACGCTGTGATGTCGCAAAATGTGATCGATGAAGGTAAGCGACGGTACATTTTGGTGCAGCTCCCCGAGCCTCTTGATGTGGGCAACAGAGACCAAGGGGTTGCAGCAAGCTACTGTGATCAACTAGGCAAGCCTCGTAGCATCGCCGAGCTGACCAAAGAACGCCTTCGTCGTGCCGCTGCAAAGGTGAAGGCGGACAACCCGATGTTCGCCGGCGATACCGGCTTCCGCGTCTTCAGACTCGATACCTCCAACATCCGCGCCTGGAACCCGAACCCCGCGGATCTGGAGCAGACCCTGTTCGGCCACCAGGATCATCTCGTCGATGGCCGCAGCGAATCGGACATCCTCTACGAGCTGCTGCTCAAGCTGGGACTCGACTTGTGCGTACCAATGGATAAGCGCTCGATCCATGGCAAAGACATGCATTCGGTGGGCGGCGGCGTGCTGATGGCCTGCCTCGCCGAGCACATCACCCGCGACGACGTGGAGCCGCTGGCGCAAGGTATCGTGGCCTGCCACGAGGAGCTTCAGCCCGCGGGGGACACCACCTGCGTGTTTCGCGATAGCGCCTTCGCGGACGATGTGACCAAGACCAATATGGCCGCGATCCTGGAGCAACACGGCATCCAGAACGTGCGCAGTCTGTGAGGGCGTGGTGATGAAACTGCATTTCGAGCCCAACCTCGACTACCAGCTTCAGGCCATCGAGGCGGTCTGCGATCTGTTCCGCGGCCAGGAGGTGTGCCGTACCGAGTTCACGGTGACCATGAAGGCGCCGCCGCCAGCTGCTGACGACATGTTTCCGGGCACCAAGCCCGAGCAACTGACCCTCGGCGTGGCCGAATCGGACCTGGGCGTCGGCAACCGCCTCACGTTGCTGGACGACGAGCTGCACCAGAATCTGGCCGACATCCAGTTGCGTGGGGGGTTGCCGCCTTCCGGCGCATTGGTCTCGGGCGATTTCACCGTCGAGATGGAAACCGGTACTGGCAAGACCTACGTCTACCTGCGCAGCATCTTCGAGCTGAACAAGCGCTACGGATTCAGCAAGTTCGTCATCGTGGTGCCGTCGGTGGCGATCAAGGAGGGCGTCTACAAGACCCTGCAGATCACGGAGGAGCACTTCAAGGGACTCTATGCCGGCGTGCCCTTCGACTACTTCCTGTATGACTCCAACAAGCTTGGGCAGGTGCGCAATTTCGCCACCAGCTCGAACATCCAGGTCATGGTGGTCACGGTCGGTGCCATCAACAAGAAGGACGTTAACAACCTCTACAAGGACAGCGAGAAGACCGGCGGCGAGAAGCCCATCGATCTGATCAAGGCCACGCGGCCCGTCGTGATCGTCGACGAGCCGCAAAGCGTGGACGGCGGCCTGACCGGCGCGGGCAAAACTGCGCTCGACGCGATGAATCCGCTATGCACGCTGCGCTATTCCGCGACCCACGTGGACAAGCACCACATGGTGTTCCGCCTCGACGCCGTGGATGCCTACGAGCGCAAGCTGGTCAAGCAAATCGAGGTGGCATCGGCCACGGTGGAAGATGCCCACAACAAGCCGTTCGTTCGGCTGGTGTCGGTCGCCAACCGCCGCGGAACGATCTCTGCCCGTGTGGAGCTCGATGTGGCAACTGCCAACGGCGTGAGACGGCAAGAGGTGACGGTCTCCGACGGTGACGACCTGGAGCAGGCCGCCGAGCGCGCCATCTACGCCGATTTTCGCGTCGGTGAGATCAATACCGCCAAGGGTGAAGAGTTCCTGGAGCTGCGCTACCCCGGCGGCGAAACCTTTCTCAGGGTGGGGCAAGCGCATGGTGATGTCGATGCCCTGGCCGTGCAGCGCGAGATGATCCGCCGCACCATCAAGGAGCACCTCGACAAGGAAAAGCGCCTGCGCCCGCTGGGCATCAAGGTGCTATCGCTGTTCTTCATCGATGCGGTGGACAAGTACCGCCAGTACGACGCCGACGGCAACCCGGTCAAGGGCGACTACGCGCGCATCTTCGAAGAGGAATATCGCCGCGCGGCCAAGCTGCCCGCTTATCAGAGTTTGTTCGGCGAAATCGACCTGGCGAGTGCCGCCGAGGAAGTCCACAACGGCTACTTCTCCATCGACAAGAAAGGCGGCTGGACGGACACCAGTGAAAACACCGCGGGCAACCGCGAGAACGCCGAGCGTGCCTACAACCTGATCATGAAGGAGAAAGAGAAGCTGCTGTCCTTCGATACGCCGCTGAAATTCATCTTCTCCCACTCAGCGCTCAAGGAAGGCTGGGACAACCCCAACGTGTTCCAGATTTGCACGCTGCGCGACATACAGACCGAGCGCGAGCGCCGCCAGACCATCGGCCGGGGGTTACGCCTCGCCGTGAACCAGAACGGCGAGCGCGTGCGCGGATTCGAGGTCAATACCCTCACCGTGATTGCCACCGAGAACTACGAGCAATTCGCCGAGAACCTGCAGAAGGAAATCGAGGCCGACACCGGCATCCGCTTTGGCATCGTCGAGCAGCACCAGTTCGCCGCCATCACCGTTACCGGGGCCGACGGCCAAACCGTGCCTCTGGGCGTCGATCAATCGAAAGCGCTGTGGGAGCACCTGAAAGCTGCCGGCCACATCGATGCCAAGGGCAAGGTCCAGGATTCGTTGAAGACGGCGTTAAAGGATGGAACCCTGGCGCTACCTGCGGAGTTCGACGCGCAGCGCAGTCAAATCGCCGAGGTGCTGCGCAAGGTGTCGGGCCGTCTGGAAATCAAGAACGCCGACGAGCGCAAGCAGGTTGCCGTGCGCAAGGGCGTCTATCTCAGCCCCGAGTTCAAGGAGCTGTGGGATCGCATCAAGCACAAGACGACCTATCGGGTGCAGTTCGATAATGACAAGCTGATCCAGAACTGCATCGATTCGCTTCGACAAGCCCCGGCCATCCCCAAGGCCCGGCTGCAATGGCGCAAGGCCGACATCGCCATCGGCAAGGCAGGGGTGGAGGCCACGGAGAAAGCGGGCGCGGCAACTGTCGTCCTGGACGAGACGGACATCGAGCTGCCGGACCTGCTCACCGACCTCCAGGATCGCACCCAACTCACCCGCCGGAGCATCGCCACCATCCTGAGCGGCAGCGGGCGGCTGGACGACTTCAAGCGCAACCCGCAGCAGTTCATCGAGCTGACCGCCGAGACCATCAACCGCTGCAAGCGCCTGGCCTTGGTCGACGGCATCAAGTACCAGAAGCTTGGCGATCAGCACGTCTATGCACAGGAACTGTTCGAGCAGGAAGAGCTGACCGGCTACCTGAAGAACATGCTGATGGACACGGGCAAGTCCATCTACGAGCACGTGGTCTACGACTCCACCACCGAGCGCGACTTCGCCGACGCGCTGGAGAAGAACGACGCCATTAAGCTCTACGCCAAGCTGCCAGGCTGGTTCAAGGTGCCCACGCCGCTGGGAACCTATAACCCGGACTGGGCCGTACTGGTGGAGGAAGGTGGAGCGCAGCGACTGTACTTCGTGGTGGAGACCAAGGGCAGCCTGTTCACCGACGACCTGCGCAACAAGGAGCGCGCAAAGATCGCCTGCGGGGAGGCGCATTTTCATGCGCTGGCGGTCGGCGAGAATCCGGCAAGGTACGTCGTGGCGCGTTCGGTGGACGACGTGCTGGTGGAGGCTGCGAAGGCACAGATCAGGGGTGGGGCGTGAATGCCTTGGACTTCGGAACCAAACTGAGGAGGGTTTTAAATGAGCGCATCTGACAATCTCGAACCGGTTTGGGCTGCTCCATTTGGTGACGCGCTGGATGCCTTGGATGCGCTTATGGCCCAGCATGGGAGAGTGTTTCTGATCGGCGCGGGTTGCAGCAAATGCGCGGGCCTACCGTTGATGGAAGAACTTACTGCCAAGGTACTGGATAGCGGTGTGCTGGATGCTGACACCACAGATATTCTCAATGGAATTCAGGACAGATTCATTGGCGCGAGCGGCCCCAACATTGAGGACTACCTTAGTGAGATTATTGACCTGCTGGCTATTGCTGAGAGAAGGACTGAGCGAGGCGCGACCGATAACCAGGTATCTATCAAAGACAAACAGTATTCTGGACAGCAACTGAGAGAATCTGCTGAAAAAATCAAGCGAACTATTGCCGACATCATTGAGTGTGGCGATAAGAAAATTGATGTATCGGTTCATCGGGAATTCGTGAAAGCGGTTCACCGCCCAATTCGACCGGGCAAAACAGACGGTCTTGGTTGCGTGGATTATCTCTGCCTCAACTACGACACGCTGCTTGAAGATGCGCTTGCGCTGGAGAGAATTTCTTTCTCAGACGGTCTGGACGGTGGAGTAACCGGATGGTGGAACCCCACAGTTTTTGAGCGCGATGGGCTCTCGTCGCGGATCTTCAAATTGCACGGTTCCATTAACTGGTGTGAGTTCGATGGCGATCCTCTTCCTCGCCGTGTCGCCGGCAATGTCAATGTGCAATCTGAAGGCGATAAAAGAATCCTAATTTGGCCCGCGTCAACCAAGTACCGCGAGACTCAAAGAGACCCATACGCACAATTGGCCCAACATGGGAGAAGCGCATTAAGGGCCACTCCGGGGTCACAGAGAATTCTCGTTACGTGCGGGTATCGCTTTGGAGATTCACACATCAATCTAGAAATTGACCGTGCTTTGCGCGAATCGGATGGCCGTCTTACCGTCGTGGTATTTACCTCTGATAATGATCCACAAGGCCAACTGAAGAGGTGGCATGATGATCCCGCTATCTCCGAACAGGTCCTAGTTTTCGCAAATCGCGGCTTCTTTCATGGTAGCAATAGAACGTCATCCGACGCCGACCTACTTTGGTGGAAGTTTGAAAATCTGACCCGCCTGCTTGGAGGTGAAAGATGAACATGTCGACTCGCAACCCCAACGAGCCAATTGAGAATCTGGCAATCGGACAGATAATTGAGGTTGATGGATCTCGCCTTGTAGCCGAGTTGAATCCAACTCTCTCGGAACTCTCGCGTGTGTATGCGGGAGAAACCTATCCCATCGGACAATTTGGTTCCATTATCAGAATTCATTTCGGGCGTCGCCTCGTTTACGCGTTGGTCGGCCGACTGAGGATGAAATCGGAATTTCAGGCGGAGCGAGGATTGGTGCCAGCATCATCTTCGGATGAAAGAATTGTCGAAGCAGACCTGTTCGGCGAAGGCGAATGGGTTCATGGGGCATCCGGTGAATGGGAACTTCGTTTTGAACGTGGGGTTTCAACCTACCCACTCCCGCAGCAAACGGTTTATCTGACTCCAAAAGCTGAATTGCGGTTTATTTACGGGAGAGCTAAGGGTGCCGTTGTTCAGCTCGGGCAGCATGTCGGTTCCGGCGGAACCCCCTGCCTTGCGGATTTGAACGAACTACTCGGTAAACATACAGCAGTTCTCGGGTCCACTGGCGCTGGAAAATCGGGTACGGTTGCCGCCATCATTCATAGTATTCTTGAGAGGGGCGACACAAATTCATATGACAAATGGAAGCCAAGGATAATTATCCTCGACCCCCATGGGGAATACGGCAGCGCATTTGCCGATCACACCAAACTTTCTTCTGATGACGGAACGTTAACCCTTCCATACTGGCTGTTGAACTTCCAGGAGACAGTTGCCCTGTTGATTGGAAAGACTGAATTTGTCGCGACATCACAGGCCAATATCGTCAAGAGCGCCCTCATGTCCGCCCGTGAAGAGGGAGCACAGCAGCTCGGTCTTGACGCCAATCTCATTACTGTCGACTCTCCCGTTCCATATAAGCTGTCGGCACTTAAAACAAAAATAGAAGCGGACAAACCTCCACAGGCCAGCAAACAGGATTCTCATAACTCGATACTTCAAAAACTCGAAGTATTGATGACCGATGCCCGACTTAGATTCATGATGACGGAATGGAATGGTGATGGTAACGATCCATTCCCTGAAGTCATTAAGCAACTCACTGGTGACGGACCTCAGCCACGCATTATCGATCTGTCCGGCGTCCCCAACGAAGTAGCCGGTGTATCAAGTGCGGTTATTGCTCGAACCCTATTCAATTTGAAGATATGGCAGACGCAGCCAGAACGGGAATCTGATCCGGTCCTATTGGTTTGCGAGGAAGCTCATCGCTATGTTCCGAATCGGGGCGAAGCGCAATATGAGGCCGCTCAAGAGGCGATCAGGCGCATCGCCAAGGAAGGACGAAAGTATGGTGTTGGGCTCTTGTTGGTATCCCAGCGCCCGAGCGAAGTAGAGGCAACTGTTCTTTCACAATGTAATAGCTGGATTGTTCTGAGAATCACTAATGACACCGACAGGGAGCACGTTCGATCCATACTGCCAGATTCGATGTCCGGTCTGACGAAGATGCTATCTGGCCTGCGGAGGCAGGAAGCGATCTTTGTTGGCCAGGCTGCAATGCTGCCTTCGCGCATTCTTATACGGGATTTGAAGCCTGAGCAGTTACCGAAATCAAATGACATCGACTTCGATAAGGGGTGGCAAAATGATGCAACCCCTGATGCACAGATCGAAGATGTCGTTAACCGTTGGAGATATCAGCGCCGATGACCATTGCCTTTATTGATCTTGTGAAACGCTACGAAGCGCACTGGGCAGATTGCGCCTGGCAGCCGGAGTGATCTACAGATATTTCTTGAACGTCGCCGCCGCAATGCACACCGCCACGCCGAGCAGTGCCGCGCTGGGCAGCAGGATCAGCAGCGGGTTCACGCTAACCGGCAGTGCTAGGTAAGTCACCCACGGCAGCACGGCCAGCGGGATCAGGCTGGCCCTGGCGCGGTGATAGATGAACCCCGACTCGCGTCCCGCGCCGAAGCGGCGGATGTCCCGGCGCACCAGGCCGTCC
>JBDHQG010000122.1:0-8940 GCA_039806925.1 Limisphaerales bacterium | reverse complement strand
CGGGCGCTGCTTCGCATCCAGCCGGCCAGCGCAACCGCCGTTCCCACGGCGCCCGAAAAGCCGCTCCCGGACGTTCTCGATCACACCGTGATCAACGGCCTGAAGGAACTTCGCGAGCCCGGGCAGCCCGATCCCCTTCGCGAATTGGTGGAGCTGTTTTTCCGCGACGCCGAACCGCGCCTGAAGCTGATGCAGGAAGCCGCCGCCGCCAAGGACATGCCGAAGCTCGCCGCCGCCGCGCACACGCTGAAGGGCAGCGCCAGCAATCTCGGCGCAAGACGGCTCTCCGCCCTCTGCGCCGCCCTGGAGAAGCAGGGCAAGGCCGGCGATGCGGCCGCGGCCACAGCCACCTTGCCGGACGCCGTCGCCGAGTACGGGGCCGTCCGGGAAATTCTTCAGAAGGAACTTGAGACCTGACCGAAAAAATCACGCATGGATTACACCCCAGACAACGCGGACCCGAATCCCCAGCCCACCTCAGCCAGCATCCTGCTGATCGATGATGACGCACACCTGAGTGACACGTTGGGCGAAGGCTTGAGCACGGACGGCGTGGAACTCCAGGCCGCTCCCGGTTTGCGCGCCGGCCTCGAAGCGCTGCGGAACAACAGCTTCGATCTCGTCCTGCTGGACCTCGGATTTCCCGACTCGGATGGATTTGAGTTTCTGCGGGAGATCCGTCGGGACGCATCGCTTCAATCCGTGCCCATCATCGTCCTCACCGCCCAAAGCTCCGTGGCGGACAAGGTGCGGGGCTTTGAGCTGGGCGCCGTCGATTACATCACCAAGCCCTTTGAACTGGTCGAACTGCGCGCCCGCGTCCGCTCCGCCATCAAGATGCAGCGCCTCCAGGCCGATCTTCGCGAGGCCAATCAACGCCTTGACGCCGCCCGCATCAACGCCGAGGAGGCGGCTTCAGGCAAGGCCGAGTTCCTGGCCACGATGAGCCATGAGATTCGCACGCCGATGAATGGCGTCATCGCCATGACCGGCCTGTTGCTGCAAACGGACCTCGGCCCGGAGCAGCGCGACTTTGTGGAAACCATCCGCACCAGCGGCGAGTCGCTGCTGACGATCATCGATGACATCCTGAACTTCTCGAAGCTCGAATCGAAGAAGATGGAGCTGGAACAGCGGCCGATGGATCTCCGCCAGTGCGTCGAGGAGACGCTCGACCTGCTGGCCTCGCGCGCCGCCGAGAAGAACCTCGACCTCGTCTATCAGATAGAGCCCGGGGTCGCGACGTCCGTCTCCGGCGATGGCACCCGCATCCGCCAGATCCTGGTGAACCTGATCAACAACGCGATCAAGTTCACCACCACCGGTTCCGTCTCCGTTCACCTTTCCACAAAACCCGTCCCCGGCGCGGGCAAAGGCGCGACCGCGCGGGAGTTTCACTTCGCCGTTCGCGACACCGGCATCGGCATTCCCGCCGACCGCATCGGGCGCCTCTTCCGCTCGTTCAGCCAGGCGGACAGCTCCATCTCGCGGCAATACGGCGGCACGGGATTGGGCCTCGCCATCAGCAAGGGCCTCGCGGAGCTGATGGGCGGACGCATGTGGGTGGAGAGCACCGCCGGTGTCGGCTCCGTTTTTCATTTCACCCTGATGCTTCCGGAGAACAGCAGTGCCACTTCGTTCCTGGGCAAGCCGGCCGCCGCGGCGCTCGCCAGCCAGCGCATTTTGCTCGTCGAAGACGGGGCGGTCAGCCGGCGGATATTGGCCGAGCAGCTCACGCAATGGGGCATGACGGTGGTTCCAGTGGAGAACCGCCAGCGCGCGCTCGAAGAAGTCGGAAAGCTCCCCGGCGTCGCGCTCGCGTTGATCGACTGCCAGCTGCCCGGCGAGAACGGGGTGAATCTCGCCGGCGAGCTTCGGAAACATCGCAACCACCATTCGCTGCCGGTCGTCCTCATGAACGCCGTCGGCACCGCGATCGAACCGGCCGACATGCCCGCGGGAAACTTCGCCATGATTTCGAAACCGGCCAAGCCGGCCCAGCTGCAGTCCGCCCTGCTCCAGCTGGTTTCCGGCACGCGCCAGTCCACCGTGAAAAAGCACCAGCCCGTCTCCAAGCTCGACTCCTCGATGGCCGCACGCTTGCCGCTTCAAATACTTTTGACTGACGACAACATCATCAACCAGAAGGTCGCCCTGCGGCTCCTGCAACAGCTCGGTTACAAGGCCGACACCGCGAACAACGGGGCGGAGGCCATTCGCGCGGTGGAGCAGAAGCCCTACGACGTCATCCTGATGGACGTGCAGATGCCGGAGCTGGACGGCCTCGAAGCCACCCGCCGGATTCGCCAACGTCAACAGGAGGCCAGTCCGCCGGAACATTTCCAACGTCAAATCGCCATCATCGCGATGACGGCCAATGCCATGCAGGGCGACCGCGAGAAATGCGTGGCCGCCGGCATGGACGATTACCTCCCCAAGCCCGTCCGGCCCGAGGCGCTCCAGGCGATGCTCGAACAGCACGCCATCCGGCTCCGCCAGAACGCTCCGGCGCCTTCGGAAACCAAGGGAAATTCATCCGCCGGATCGTCCGGCAATCCCGCGCCTGCGACCGGCCCGGAGCTGAAGGTGCTCCCCGCCCCCGGTGCCGCGGCAATGCCCTCAGCGGATTCCGCCCCGGTCATCGAACAGCCGCCTGTCGACATGGAACGGCTCAACGATTTTGCGGGAGGAAACCCCGACAATTACAACGAACTCGTGGCGCTCTACATCAAGCAAACCACGGATCAGCTGGAGCAGATCCGTTCCGCGCTGGCAGGCCGCAACGCGGAGACAACGTCCCGGCTGGCGCACAGCTGCGCCGGCGCCAGCGCCACCTGCGGCATGATCGCCATCGTTCCCCTGCTCCGTCAGGTGGAACACCTCGGGGTCGAGGACAAGCTGGACGCCGCGGCGGAAGTCATGCCGCTGGTCGAACGCGAATTTGAACGATTGAAGCGCTATCTCGAAACCCAGAAACCAATCGCCCTCGCGGGCTGATCTCCGGACCCCATGAAGAAGATTCTGATTATTGAAGACGACTCGATTGTCGCGCACATCTACCGCAGCCGGCTCGAGAAGGAAGGATACACCGTCGAAGTCTGCGAAGACGGCCAGACCGGCTTCTATCGCATCCACGAGGTGCATCCCCAGGCGATCCTTCTCGATCTGATGCTGCCCAAGATGAACGGCATCGACATCCTGAAAAAAATCCGCGCCGAGGGCGAGTTCCGCCAGACGCCGGTGATCGTCTTCACCAACGCCTACGTGCCCAACATGATTCAAGAGGCCATGACGGCCGGAGCCTCGCTCGTGTGCAACAAGGCGACGTTGACGCCCCGTCAGATCATTGATTCGCTCGCGCAGCTCTTTTCCGGAACAACAGCCGCCACCACGGTCGCCGCGGCAACCATCGCGCCCCTCCCGAAACCTCCTGTGACGCCTCCAGTCCATCGGCTTGACCCGTTTATGCAACCCCCGGCGTCCCGCGGATTCGAAGGCAGCCCGCCGCCGCAACGGGGCTATGTGACCGCGGACGATTTGTCGTCCAAGGAGCCCGGCCTGGGCCGCGCCGCGCTTGGAGTAAATTCAGGGCCTGCGAGCGCCGCCTCCTCCATGAGCGCCGAAGACGCGGCATTTCAGGCGGAACTCGCGGAGGCCTTCAACGCCGCGAAGATCGAAACCATCACCACCCTCCGCAAGCATCTCCACAGCTTCACCAAGGCCGACGATGACGCGGCGCGCATCCCGCACCTGCTCGACCTCTATCGCAAGGTCCACTCCCTCACCGGCAGCGCCGGCATCGCCGGATTCGCCGCCGTTTCCCAGCTCACCGCCGCGCTCGAAGTGTTGCTGAAGGAGCTATACGAGAAGCCGAAGAACATCAACGCCTCCACCATGCGCACGGTGGCCTACTCGGTCGATTTTCTCGCCGAGTTGTTCAAGAGCCCCGCGCCGCAACCCGAACCGGTCTCCACATCCGGCATCCTCGTCGTTGATGACGAGATCCTCTCACGCCGCGCTGTCTCCTATGCGTTGGAAAAGGCCAGCCTCAAATGTGTGAGCGTCGAAGATCCCACGGTCGCCCTCCGTCTTGCGACCGAGAACGCCTACGACCTGATCTTCCTCGACGTGCAGATGCCTGGCATGGACGGCTTCGAGCTCTGCACAAAGATCCGCGCGCTGCCGATCAATAAAACGACCCCGGTCATATTCGTGACGAGCCTCACCGACTTCAAGAGCCGCGCCCGCTCCAGCCTGAGCGGAGGCAATGATTTGATCGCCAAACCCTTCATGTTCATCGAGCTTGCGGTGAAGGCGCTGACGCATGTCATCCGCGGTCGCGTCGTCCAGCAGAAGCTCGCCGCCTGAGCAGGTCGGACGCCGCCGCGGGCTTTGACATTCCCCCGGCTGCTTCCTACCCTGCGCGCATGGAAAGCCTGCACGCGCCCTGGCGCATCCAGTACATCCTTTCGCCCAAGCCGGCGCCGTCGGACGTCAGCATCTTCTCGCGCATCGCGCAGTCGAACGACGACGAGACGCATCACGTCATCGCGCGCACGCGTTCCAGCTTTGCCCTGCTCAACAACTATCCCTACAACGGCGGCCACCTGATGGTGCTGCCCTACAAGCAGGTCGCCGATTTCGCGGACCTCACGGATGATGAAATGCTCGATCTCATGAAGCTCATGCGCCGCTGCCAGACCGCGCTGACGCAGGTGATGAAGCCCGACGGTTTCAACATCGGCGTGAACCTCGGGCGCGTCGCGGGTGCCGGCATCGCCGAGCATCTGCACATCCATGTCGTTCCGCGCTGGAACGGCGACACCAACTTCATGCCCGTGCTCGGCCAGACGACCATCGTGCCACAGGCACTGGCCGAACTGGCGACCCTGCTTCGCGCGGCACTCGCGAATTGACCTGCTCTCCACTTCACGCTGTTCCTCATGCCCTCCGAAACCCTTCACTTTGAAAACGCCCGCGTCGTTCAGCAGCTCCTGAACAATGACGCGCAGGCGCTGCATCACATCGAGCAAACGCTCGGCATCAAGGCCACCGCGCGCGATGGCTGGATCAAACTCGAAGGCGACGAGGCGGGGATCGAGCGCGGCCGGCAGTTCTTCCAGATTCTGGAGAACTCGCTGAAGTCCGGACAGCCATTGCGTGGACGCGACTTCACTCAGGCACTCAGCGTCGTTCAGCAAGACGGCGTCAATGCGCTCAAGGAACTTCACTCCGCGAAGATTCAGACCACGGGCCGCAAGGGCTCGGTCGTGCCCAAGACCGTCGGGCAGAAAGCCTACGTCGAAGCCATCCGCCAGCACGACCTCACCTTCGGCATCGGCCCCGCCGGCACGGGCAAAACCTACCTCGCGATGGCGATGGCCGTCGCCGCGCTCCGCGAGGAGAAAGTTTCCCGCATCATCCTCACGCGTCCGGCCGTCGAGGCTGGTGAGGCGCTCGGTTTCTTGCCGGGAGATCTCTACGAGAAGATTCATCCCTACCTGCGCCCGCTGCTCGACGCGCTCCATGACATGATGCCGGTCGAGGACATCGAGAAGCATCGCGAGCGCGGCGTCATCGAGATCGCGCCTCTGGCCTACATGCGCGGACGCACGCTCAATCAGGCGTTCATCATCCTCGACGAAGCGCAGAACGCCACCGCCGAGCAGATGTTCATGTTCCTCACGCGCCTTGGCTACAGCAGCAAGGCCGTCATCACCGGCGACATCACGCAAATCGATCTGCCGTCGAACAAGAAGTCTGGATTGATCGAAGCGAAGTATGCGCTCAAGGGCGTCGAAGGCGTGTCCATCGTCGAGTTCAGCAAGCGCGACGTGGTGCGGCATCCGCTCGTGCAACGCATCATCCACGCCTACGAGGAACATCGCGGCACGAACCAATGACCCGCACGCTCTCGCTGCAAAACCGCCAGCGCGTCCGCCGCGTCGATACCCGCCTGCTGCGCCGCCTCACCCTGCATGTTCTGGAGCAGGAATTGAAAATCGACTCGTTCGAACTCGCCATCCACCTCGTCGGCGCGAAGGAAATGGCGCAGGTCAACTGGGACTTCCTCCAGCACGAAGGCTCGACGGACGTGATCACGTTTGATCACTCTGACGTCGGAGTGCGCCCGTCCTCGGGCACAGAGATGTTCGAGCCGTCATTGATCAAAAAACTGGCCAAGCCTCCCGTGAAATCAGCGTTTCTGCGGCCGGGCCGGCCGCACTCCGGCGCACCGGATAGTTTGAACGGCGAACTCTTCATCTGTCTCGACGACGCGGTGAAGCAAGCCCGCGAGTTCCGCACGACTTGGCAGAGCGAGCTTGCCCGTTACGTCATCCACGGCCTGCTGCACCTCTGCGGCCACGACGATCTTTCCCCCGAGCCGCGCCGGAAAATGAAACGGGAGGAGAACCGCTTGCTGAAGTTGGCCGCGAAGGAATTCTCACTCTCCAAGCTGGCTCGCGCGGGACAATCTCAAATCGTAAATCTCAAATCCTAAATCGCGTGGACCAGCGCTCCACCGGCATCATCCTCCGCACGCGTCCGCTCACCGAGACGAGCCTCATCGTCCACTGGCTCACTCCGGATCTCGGGCGCGTCGCCACCGTGGCGAAAGGCGCGCGGCGTCCGAAGTCCCCCTTCCGCGGCAAGCTCGATCTGTTTTACGAGTGCGAGTTCTCCTTCGCGCGCAGCCGACGCTCGGAACTCCACACGCTCCGCGAAGCGACCTCGCGCGAAACGCACAGTGACCTACGCAAAGACCTCGGCTGGCTGGAACAGGCGTCCTACGCCGCCGCGCTCATCGAGCAGACGACGGAAACGGAGACGCCGCTGGACGGATTCTACAAGTTGTTCTCCGAGTTCCTCGCCACACTCGCCACGCATCCACCACAGGCGCAGACGGTGTTCGCGTTTGAGCTGAAGCTGCTGGCGCATTGCGGCCAATCGCCAGACCTCGCCTCGACGCCGCTCAGCGAAGGCTCGCGACGGATCGCCGAGCGCGTGACGGAAGGAACGTGGGAGGAGCTGACCCGGCTCCGGCTGACCGCGGGGCAGGCGCAAGAGCTCTCGCGGTTTCTTCATCTCTTCCTAGTTGACCATCTCGGCCGCGCACCCAAAGGCCGCGACGCGGCAGTGGCCGGCGGGGTGTGACGGCTGCGCCAGAGGCGCGAATGAAGGTAGCCGGTGGGAAGCTGGTGAAACCAAGCGCACCCACCGGATCAATTGTCAGTATGCACGCGCCCCGGCGGGGCGCATGAGATTGGTGGTCGGAACGTTTTTCATGCGCCCGGCCGGGGCGCGGATTCTTTTCGGTGCAGCTACCGGTGGATGCGTCTCTCCCTGCGGTCGAGCCTTCCCACCGGCTACCTTCATTGGCCCCTTCGGGGCCGGAACCAGTCGCGGTGAAAGCCTTCTCTTCCACTCAATCAGCGAAGAACCTTTATGCGAGGCAACAGCTCACCCCATCGGTGTGCAGAGTTCGACGAGGCTGCCGTTCAGGTCGCGGACGTAGGCGACGGTCTGGCCCCACGGTTTCTGCTTGGGCGAGCTGACGGGAATCGCGCCCGCCGCCGTGGCGCGTGCGAAAGCCGCCGCCACATCGTCCGTGGAAAACGCCACCTCGAAGGCGGCGGGAGGACGCTGCGGATCGCTGGGAGTGACACCGCCCGCGAAGTTGGAATTGGCGAGCGTGAGGCTGGCGAAGGAGAGCGTCGTCTGGCCCGTCTGCAATTCGCCATACTCGCCGCTCTCGTGGACAAACCGGCGCTGGAAACCAAAGGCGCGCTCGTAGAACTCGATGGCCCGGACCACATCGGGAACGTAGAGAATGGTGTGGGCGAATTTCATGACTTCAGAGCGAGACGGTAATCATCGCGCGGTTAGCCAATGCTCGGCCGTGCATGGTTGTCCATGAAACCTTGCAGGATCGGGCCTCGCGGAATCAGCGCCGACGGGAACGGCCTTGTGGGTTCTGCCCCCGCCTTCCCGAACGCCGTCTGCCGCGACCGCGCTTCTGGTCCTTCTTGTTTTTGCCGAGGCCGTTTTCTTCGTAGCCGGAGCGGAGTTGTTGTTTGACCGCTGCCGACCCATGCGCCGCCGCCATGTGGACTTGCAGTCCAAAAGGCATCTTGTTGTTACAAATTGGGCAATTCACGTTTCAGGCTTTTGAGGAGAGGCTGACGCCTTTGCCGGAGACTCACAAGTCGCGAATCGTGCGCATGGAAAATCCGGTGGCCTGTGACGTCATTACTTTTTGTCAGCAGAGAGATTTGTGGCGATTCTTGTCTTCAAAGCAGCGACCATCTCATCGTGTGACATCTTGCGAATCGAATCTGTCTCGCCGAAGGCGAGATGCATCGCGTGACCTGCAATATTGATGTCAAAGCCAAACTCTTCCAGAGTCACGTCCAGATTGTGCCAAGACTCGGTAACTTTGACATTCGGAATAGATGCTAGCGCGTTGCTGACGCGGTTGAACTCGCCGTAGTAGCCGAACTCGATCCCTCGATTCCGTGTTGAATCCCAACGATACCAGACGATGACCACCATTAGAATCAGGGCTACAGCCAACACCGTGACGAGAAGTGACTTCAGAATCTTCATGGTGCTAAGAAGCAGTTCCACCTTCTATTGAACTGTAGCACTTACCGCCTCCGGCTCCACCCACTTGCCGTATTCGCGGATGAGATCGACGAGGCGTTTCATGCGTGGGATCAACCCTTGGCCGGCTTGGATTTGGGTTTGTCCAAGACCTCCACGCGCGAAATGTGCTCGAAGCCGCAGATCACAAACGACGCTCCGAAGGAATGGCCGGGACCGGAGACGAGCAGGACCGCGTTCGGCGCAGCCAGCGCGAAATCGGGGTGGGAGACGGTGTAGCTCTTGCCATCGTCCAAGCAGATGCGGACAGGGCGTTGAGGTGAATTGTGAATCAAC
>JBDHQG010000121.1:0-8951 GCA_039806925.1 Limisphaerales bacterium | reverse complement strand
CGCCGGGTACCTGTAGATGATCCTGCCGCTGGCGATCGCGTTCACGGTCACCGGTCGTTTCGGGGCGATGGCGAAAATTTTTCTCGGCTACGCGACGGTCGTCATCATGACGGGCATCGCCGTCACGGTGTCACGCGGCGGCTTGCTGGCCACGGCGCTGGCGCTGGCGCTCGTCGCGGCCTGGCTCCTGCGCCAGCGCGATTACTGGAAACGCGGCCTGGTGATTCTCGCCTCGGCGCTGGTGATTCTCGCCGGCTTCTATTGGAAGGCGGACATCGGCCCGGAACGCCGCGAGCGCATCGACATCGCGAAAGAGGTCGAGGACGTGCGCTTCCAGCTCTGGAAGCCGGCGCTGGCGATGTGGAAGGACCATGCGCTGTTCGGCGTGGGGCCGAATCACTTCGACACGCGGTTCCGCGCCTATCGCCCGGCGGAACCGGCGTTGCAGGCGCGCCCCGAGCGCGTTCACAACGATTATCTCAATACGCTCGTGGACTGGGGAATCGTCGGCGCGGCGCTGGTGCTGGCCTGCTGGGCGTTGCTCGGCTGGCAGGTGTCGCGGGTATGGAAATACGTGCAACGCTCGCAGAACGATCTCGGCTCGAAGCGCAGCAACAAGGCGTCCTTTGTCGCGGCGGGATCGATTGGGCTGGCGGCGATTCTCGTCCACTCGTTCTTCGACTTCAACCTGCACGTCCCGTCCAACGCGCTCCTGGCCGTCACGATCTTCGCGATTGTCTCCAGCCACCACCGGTTCGCCGGGGAGGCGTGCTGGCATACGGTGCGATTGCCCCTGCGTATTCCGGTGACGATTCTCCTGCTCGCCGCGCTCGGGTATCTCGGGGTGCAAAGCTGGCGGCGCACCGTGGAAACGACGGCGCTGGCGGGGAGCCATCGCGCCGAAGCCAACTCCGACGCGCAGCTGGCGGCATTGCAGCGCGCTTTTGCCGTCGAGCCGAAGAATTATGAAACGGCCCTCGCGCTGGGCGGCGTTTATCTGGAACGCAGCCAGCAGGGCGCGGAGGGCTACAAGGATCTCGCCGGGCAGGCGATCCAATGGTTCGAGCAAAGCACGCAGTTGAACCCGTATGATCCGCACGGGTGGATCGGGAAAGGCCGCGCGCTCGACTGGCTGGGCCGACACGACGAGGCGGCGACGAGTTTCAAGAAGGCGGAAGCGCTCGACCCGAATGGCTACTACACGGCGGCCTATCTGGGCTGGCATTATTTTCAAACCTCGAGCTACGACATGGCGAAGCAGTGGTTGGAGAAATCGCGCGCGCTGATGTCGGACGCGAAAGTGAACCCGATTCCGCACTCGTATCTGAAAGAGATCGCGGAGCGGATGCCTGGCCTCACGGAGTGAGGCATTGAAGGTAGCCGTGGACTTCAGTCCACGGATCGGAGAGGCGGGATGGTCTCGTCGCGGAGCGACGAATGGGGAAAATATCCGATGGAATGGGCCGTCAAGCGTCGCGACCCGGAAGGCGCGTCCTTCTCGACCATGGCGTGAGATTTTTCCTGCATCGTTTCATGATCAACCTGAACGAATGGATTTGAACAGCCAGGCCCTCGCGAAGGCCCAGCGGCGTTCGATGGTCGGCTCGGAAACGCCGAGAACATCCGCCGCTTCCTTGTTCGTAAAACCCGCGAAGAACCGCAGCTTCACCAGCTTCGCCAACTCGGCGTCTTCCGACGTGAGCTTCTCCAGCGCATCATCCACAGCCAGCAGTTCCTCGTCCTTCGCGCTGGTGGCAAGTTCGAGTTCGTGGAGGTCCACATGCTCCTTGCCGCCGCCGTGACGCTGCGCCTTCTTGCGCCGCGCGTTGTCGATGAGGATGCGCCGCATCGCCTCCGCGGCGGCGGCGAAGAAGTGTGCGCGCCCGTCGAACTGCGGATTGGCATCGCCGACGAGTCGCAGCCACGCCTCATGCACGAGCGCCGTGGGCTGAAGCGTCTGGCCCGGCAACTCCTGCGCCATGCGCGCCGCGGCGAGCTTGCGCAGTTCGTGGTAAACGAGCGGCAGGAGTTCGCCCGCCGCCTTCGGATCGCCCTGCTGGATGGCGCTGAGCAGGAGAGTGACTTCGTTCATGCAGACGATAATTCCTAGCTCAACACGCAGGCCGGACGCCGGGTTCGCCCTCTTCAAGCCACGGCTTTGCGCTTGAGAATCTCGACTTGAGCCACTTCTTTCGGATCAAGAAACGTCGGGTTGCAGGGAAGGCCGCTTTGCGGGTTCGTGCTATGGGCTACACCAAGCATGTCGTCGGTGATCCAGAGAAACTCCTCGCTGGGCACGGTGATCGATTTGCCGTTCGTGAGGATCAGGCGCATCGCGGCGGATTTGACCGTGGCTTGATGGGCGATTCGTTTGATGACTTGGGCTTTCATTGATTCTGGCTCAAGTTTACCTGCCAGGAGGCTCCATTGCAAGAAGCCCGCATCCACGTCTTCGCATTACCGCAACTTCAGCTCCCGTTCATCCGCCTCCGCTTCCGTCTTCCGTCCGAGCTTGAGATAAACCTCGCGCCGCTTCTCGACGAAAGGCTTGCGGCTCTCCTTCGCGATGGCGGGGAAACGATCCACCCATGCCAGCGTGCGGTTGTAGTCAGCCAGCGCACGCTCCAGATAACTCGTAGCAGCCGGAGTGCGCCTGTCCTCGGGCGCAGAAGCGTTCGCAGGGTCAACGGGGTTGGAAGTTTCCACACCTTTCGTCTCATCTGCGTTGCTGCGCCCGGGGACGGGCGCACTCCGCGCGTTTGTGTTCGCCACGGCCCTGTCATTAGCACCGGGCTTCAGCCCGGTGTTTGGAGTGGCGGGGTCGGGAGCCGTTTTAACGGCTTCAGGCAGGCGGGAAGCCGCTGAAGCGGCTGGCGTGATTGCGCCGTTCGTGGACACCGGGTTGAAACCCGGTGCTAATGAGAGAAGACTGTCCGCCATCGCCACGCAGGCCGCCGCGCGGCGCGGGAGGAAATCGCCGCTGTCGGGCTGGGTCTTGAGCAACTCGGTGAGATGATGCACGGCGTTGGACCAATCCTTCCGCGATTCGCAACGCCACGCCTCGTGCCGGTGCCAGGCATCGAGCTCGTCGGCGGACACGGTGAAGACCTCGGGATGCTTGGCGCGCAGGGCTTGCCATTCGTCGCGAAAGGAACGTGGCGCGGACATCTTGTCTGCTGTATCGCGGGTTTCCAACCCGCCGGATGCGGGGCGGGCGGAGGCGCTCGTGTTGGTTACTGGCGTCGTGGAATGGGCGACGCCCTGCCGATTGGAAATCGGCGACACAGCAGATTGGAAATCTGCGCTACGATTCCCGTCCCCACGCCCCTGGGCGAAAAACCGCGCCAGCGCCAGCCAGGCGGAGACAGGGCGCTTGGTCTTGGGCAGTTCCCAGAAGCGCAGCGTGTCGTCGGTGTGAACGGTGATGAAGCCGCGCCCGTCAGCGGTTGTCTTGATGTACCATGCTGTCGAGGGAAGCGAAGTGGGCAAGACTATTGGTTCTGCGGTGGGAACACTCCAGTAGCGAGCCATCAGGTCCGAACCTGCTGAGATGACAAATCTGCTGTCCGCGCTGAACACAGAGAACCAAGCCTCGCCGCGATGCTGCAAAAGCGGCGACACCATCGATCGATTTGTCACGGACGCGAAGCGCGTTCCCGAAATGCTGTCATACCAGCAGAGCACCCATGCGTCGTCCGGGCTGAAGCTTTCCACGATCACGTCGTCATCCTTATCTGAAAACACTTCTCTGTGCGTTTGAAAATGCAGAATCCGGTTGCCTCCGCACTTAATCCACTGGCCACGCGGGCTGAACTTTTCTGGATGCAAACTCCCTCTGCTGACCCACGCCGGCAAGTTTGAGGAACCCACGTTCCAGAAGGCAACTTTTCCTGCCTCGTCAACCGCGATGACCTGCTTCCCATCCGGATGCACCATCAAGCGGCTGATTATATTGGAGAGTCCGGCGCAGTCGAGACGGGCGGCGACCTGTCCAGTCAGCGCATCAAGAACAAGCACGTTGCCGCCGTCGCCCTGATGCGCCGTGATCCATCGCCCGCCCACGCTGGATTGCTGGGCATGAATCTTGTTGGTGGTAACGAACTGACTGGAGATGTCGTGCCTGACCCGTTGCCCGGTTTGCAGATCAGTGACGGACCAGATGCCGAAGTATCCGCCTTCGATCAGATTCCGACCAACCACTCCAATTTGATCTCCAGTAAGAAACGACGGTAGAAACTTGGTTCCGTCGCCAAGATTCCAAGCAGAAGCAGTGTTGCCTTGCATGGTAGCCATGACGGTTCCCTCATCATTGAGCAATGTGCCACCAGCCCACTTCTGCTCACTCAGCCCCGGCATCGGCCAGGTGAATCGCGGCACGCCGAAGCCGGCCAGATTCCATTCCGCCACGGTTCCCCTTTCGCCAACGACGAGGAGCCGGGAATTGTCCTTGCTGAAGGCCACTCGAAGCACCGGGCCGTCATGCGGCAAGCGGGGGGTGAGCGGCTTCCCGGACGCCACATCCCACACCTGGGCATATCCCTCTTCCTCAGCCAGCACGCCGGTCCCACTGGCCAGCCAAGCGCCATCAGAACTGAAGCGGACATCCGCCACAAATCCACCGTGCTCCAACGGCGAAGTCACCGGCGAACCATCGGCCGCATTCCAGATGCGAACGGTGGCATCTTCGTTCGCGGTCGCGAGCCTTGAACTGTCCCGGTTGAACCGCGCTCGAGTTGGTTGCCCCTGGGAAGGCCAGCGTTTGAGAACTCGTGTGATGTCCTTGCCATCTCGAAGCGTGACGTAAGCGTCGTATCCGTTAACGTCACTTCCGTGATTGATGAACAACCGGGAGCCGTCGGGGCTGAATTCCGCGGCGTGCGCAACCTGGTCATAGTGGCCGCCTGCAACTTCTTCGACCGGGCGTTCCGCTTCTGGTGCCCACGACGAATCCAAAGCCAGGGCCTTCTGTGTGGCCGAGGATTCGCGATAGGAACTTTTCAAGAGCTTGCCGTTCGCCGCATCGAAAAGCTCGTAGGAAGTCATCACCGTCGTGGCATCGGGCGAAACAAGGGCTGGATTGTACTGCGGGCTGTAGGCGGGGATTTGGTTGCTCCAGATCAACGCGCTGTTCCGAAAGTTCCACATCAGGAGAGCATCGTTGTGCCATGAGGTCGGGGCAATTCTCCGAACAGCAAAGGTCAACACATTTGTTCCATCGGGGCCGAACCTGGCCCGCAGCACCGGCCCCTCGTGTGTCATCGGCGAACCGAGCGGATGCCCTGTCGCCGCGTCCCAAACTCTGGCCGTCCTGTCACTGCTCGCGGTCAGAATGTGCGTCTCGTCGTCGTTCCAAACGACGGAGTTAATGCGGTGCCGGTGTTCCATTGGCCCCATGAGTGGGTGCCCGGTCACGGAGTCGAAGACGCGCGCCCATGTCTGTGTTTCGGAGCGGAAATCACTGGTGGTCGAGGAAACCAGCAACCTTGTTCCGTCCCGGCTGAACTCCGCGTGGTTGATGTTTGTCCCAACGCTCCACACGTTGACGAGCTTGGGGCTGCGTTGAAGCAGGCTCGCGAGCCGCATTTGGTGAATCTCCGCGCGGTCGGGTTTGTCCTGCTCCAGCGCGAAGGCTTCGGCGAAGGGGAGCAGCGCGCCGAAGTGGTCGCCTTCCTCCACGCGCCGCCAGCCTTCGGCCACGTTCAGCTTCACCATGCGCTCGTTGGCGGTTTGCAAGGCATTGGTGGCTTCAATCGCGTGGGTCGTGGCATTGCTTTCGGCGAGCACGGCGCGGTCGCGGTCGCCCCGGGCGGCGAATTCAGCAGAGCGAGCTGCTTGCTCGGCGTTCTTGGCTCGTACCGCTTGCCAGGCAGTGAGGCTGAGACCGGTGAGGAGCGTGAGAAACACAGCAGCGGCGGCGGCGAACGCGCCTTTGTTCCGGCGGACGGCGCGCTGGAATTTGTAGGCGAGGCTCGGCGGGCGGGCGAGGACGGCTTCGCTGCTCAGGTGGCGCTGGAGGTCGGCGGCGAAGTCGAGGCTGGTGGCGTAGCGGCGCGCGCGATCCTTTTCCAGCGCCTTCATCACGATCCAGTCGATGTCGCCCTCGACCGCGTGGGCGAGCGCGGGGATCTTGATCTGGCGTTTGCGGCTGAGTTCGGAGGCGTCGGCGAGCGGGAGCGTGGTCAGGCAGGTGCTGGGGCGCGGCGGTTCCTCCTCGCGGATGATCCGACGCATTTCGTCGAGGCCGGATTGCATCAGGCGCTCGGACGGAAACGGCGTCTGGCCGGTGAGCAGTTCGTAGAGCAGCACGCCGAGGCTGTAGATGTCGCTGCGGGTGTCGATGTCGAGGCTGCTCATCTCGGCCTGCTCGGGGCTGGTGTAGGCGGGCGTGCCGATGAAGGCGTGGAACTCGGTGAAGTAGCTCTTGTCGGTGAGGCGCTGGTCGGTGGCCTTGGCGATGCCGAAGTCGATCACCTTGGGCACGGCCACGCCGTCATTCACGGTGACGAGGATGTTCGACGGCTTGATGTCGCGATGGATGATGCCCTTCTGGTGCGCGTGCTGGACGGCCTGGCAGACTTGGATGAAGAGCTTGAGGCGTTCGGTGGTGGAGAGCTGGGCTTGATCGCAGTAGTCGGTGATCTTGATGCCGCGCACCAGTTCCATGACGAAGTAGGGCCGGCCGCTGTCCGTCGCGCCGCCGTCGAAGACCTTCGCGATGTTCGGATGGTCCATGAGCGCGAGCGCCTGACGCTCGGCCTCGAACCGGGCGACGACGCTCTTGGTGTCCATGCCGAGGCGGATGACTTTGAGCGCGACGCGGCGGCGGACGGGTTCCTCCTGCTCGGCCATATAGACGGTGCCGCAGCCGCCTTCGCCGATTTGTTGGAGCAATTTGTAGCGGCCGATTTTGTCACCGGGTTTTTCGGTGGAGGGCAGGAGATGGGTGCCCGTGGGACCGACGGGACCGGCGGGTTGGGCAAGGAACGATCCGGCGCGGCTGTGGCCTGCGAGAAGTTCCTGGACGCAGGCGAGCAGCGTGTTGTCAGCGGCGCAGGCCTGGGCGAGGAACGCGTCGCGTTCCGGGCCGGCGGGATGTTCGAGCGCGGCGGAGAAGATCTCCATCTGCCGTTGAATGGGACTTTTCATGGGGTGCCTGTGGTTGTCATACACTCCTCAATGCGGAAAGGGAGGCCAAAAGCCATCAAGGCAAAGCGAAAAAATTGTGAACAGCCTCCGCTACTTTGCAGCAGCCAGAGTGACAAAGCTCCAAGGGTGCATCATTGGGGCCTGTTGCCCAAATGCCGTCACCAGATCGGACCGCGAGTCGTCCCGGCTCGTAGCGCGTGGCCCGGACGGTGGCGCCGGCAAGCTTCAACGATGCCGGTGCGCTTCACGCGCTGCGACCGGGGACCGGTCGCGGTCCGCGTGTTTTGTCGAATGGAGCCTCAAGGCTTGCTCGACTCAATCTGACAGAGAACTTTTTCCGTGGGCATCCGGGTGCTGGCTGCTACAGTCTTCCCATGCGAACGGTGATCTATCCCGGAAGCTTCGATCCATTCACCAATGGCCATCTCGACATCGTGCAACGCGCGGCGAGGCTGTTCGATCACGTCATCGTGGCCATCGCCAAGAACGAGGGAAAGGGGCCGCTCTTCGGCCTGGAGGAACGTCTGGCACTGGTCCGCGCGTCGGTCAAGGAGCACGCCAATGTGACGGCGGACACCTTTGAGAGCCTGCTGGTGGATTATGTCGAGGAACGCGGCGGTCACGCGGTGATTCGCGGGTTGCGCGCCGTGTCGGACTTCGAGTTCGAGTTCCAGCTGGCGTTGATGAACCGGAAGTTGAATGAGCGGGTGGAAACGATTTTCATGATGCCGAAGGATACCTACACGTTCCTGAGCTCGCGCATCGTGAAGGAGATCGCCCGTCTCGGCGGCGACGTCAGCGCGTTTGTGCCGCCGGTGGTGGTGAACGCCCTGCGCGAAAAGCTCGCCGCGCAGTTAAAGAATCTTTGACCCCCGCTGTTTATGGCCCTCACGTTTAACCTGCGTCATCTTGAGGAAAAATCGCTCCACCTCGCCGGAGAGCTGGCCGCGGCGGATCTCGAACTGGACACGCTCGACGAGCTGATCAAGGTCAACCAGCCGTTGTCCTATGACGTTGAAGTGCAGGAGATGGACACGGCGATTCTGGTTCGAGGCCGGCTCAAGCTGGTTTTGGATTGCGAGTGCGTGCGCTGCCTCAAACCGTTCAAACATGTCATCGAGCTGGAGGATTGGGCGTGTCATCTGCCGTTGGAAGGGGAGGGAAAGGTGTCCGTGGTAAATGACTCCGTGGACTTGACGCCTTATATCCGCGAAGATATGGTCCTCGCCTTTCCGCAGCACCCGCTGTGCAAACCAGATTGCAGCGGGCTGGCGAAAACCGGAAATAAGCCGGAAAAAGGCCCCGGGGCGGCCGCGAAGCCGGAATCGTCTTCGTCTGCCTGGTCGGCGTTGGACAAACTGAAACTGTGACATTGAACTGAAGAATTTATGGGCGTTCCGAAAAGAAAACCATCGACCAGCCGCATGCGGATGCGGCGTGCCTACAACAGCGTGCTCAAGCTCCCGCAACTCAGCACCTGCCCCCAATGCGCGGCGCCCTACGTTCCGCACCGGGTCTGCCCGGCCTGTGGTTTTTACAAGGGCCGCCAAGTCATCACCGTCACGGCTGGAGCATAGGATTCAAGAGCGCCGCCGGCCTGGATGCCTGCCGCGCTCTTTCCATTTATGCGAATCGTCGTGGATGTCATGGGTGGCGACCACGGAATCTCGGTCGTCATCAATGGTGTCAAACAGGCGCTCCAGGTCTACGAGGGTCACCTTGCGCTTCTCCTGCGTTCTGGCCTCGTCGTGTGCGTCCTTCGTGAAACCGCCCGTGGTCACGAAGAGGCCGACGTCGTCGTCACC
>JBDHQG010000120.1:0-8951 GCA_039806925.1 Limisphaerales bacterium | reverse complement strand
GCGGCGGTTCTTTTGGGGCTTCGTCGCTCCTCGGTCGTAGGGCGCTGCGGCCAACGGCCAGTGCGGCTCGCACCTCCCTCGTCGCTCCTCGTCCCGGCCCAAAATCCCTCGCCGCAGCTTCACTCAGCATTTTCAGTCAGGCTCTTAATCCACCCGGGTCGCTTCCCAGTCGATCTCGCGATCCTCGCCGTTGACCTCGGATTCCATCGTGCCCTTGATCGTGTCGCCGGAAACCTTGCCGAAATGCTTCGTCAGGCTGCGCGTCTCAAAAATCGTCCGTTCGATCTCGAAATAAATGAAGCCATTGGTGAAGACGCCGTTGGTAATCGCCGTGGAACCCGCCGGCCCCCGTGAGGAAACAGTCCTGCCGGTGATCTTCTCGCCCTCCTGCTCCAACTCCACGCGGCTGTCGAATCCACGTCCCCGTCCGCCGGGGCCTCGTCCGCCACCGCCACCGCCGCGGCCGCCAAAGTTGAAGAACGAATTGGTCCAGCGCCAGACGCCTTCCACGCCGTGATGGGCGCGCGTGGCCTCCCAGTCGAAGGTCTGCTTTTCGCCCGCCCAGTTGGATTCGATCTTTCCCTTGATGGCCTGATCGTTCCAGCTGCCGCTGTAGGTCGTCACCACGTCCTGATCCGCGCGGCGGCGGATGACCTGGAACTGAACCTGGTCGCCATTGACCGTCAGGTTCGTCACCGGCGTTTCTGTGCCGTTGCGGAAGCTCGTCTTCCCGTTCAACCGCCCTTCGTCCACGGTGAACCGCAGCTTCGGACGGTTTGTGCTGCCGTCGGGCATCACGAAGTTCCAGCGCCATGTGCCCTCCAGCGTTGGAGCCTTCGCGAGATCCGCCGCGTCGGCGGACTGCCCGCGCGGCAAGATCAGCGCGCCGGAGGCGATCACCACGGCGATGGAAGCGAAGGCAATGCGTGTGTTCATAGGTGAGTCACTTTCTCGTCGGGGAAACTCCCGCCGGCATGGTGAACTTCAGGGAAATTTTCTCTTCATTGCGATTGTTCCGGCCGCTGTAGGTCACGTCAATGCGGTCACCGCGATCCTTCACGTTCATCAACCCGAAGCCGCCCTCGCCGTTCTTCATGCGATAGACGCCCTGGGTGTAAGGCCCGCCCTTCAGCGAGGGATTCTGATCCAGCGGCCCGCCGCACATCACGGGAATCGGCGCGCCGCCGCCCGTCGCGTAATCCGAGTTCGAACCATCATCCGCGCCCAGCATGTGCGAATCGCCGTGGATGATGCACACGCCCTTGATGCCGTTGTCCTTGATGAAGTCCGCCATCTCGCGGCGTTCCGTGGCGAACACGCTCCAGTGATCATCATCCGAACGCGGCGCCTGCGGCGGGCGCGCCCGCCCGCCCCGGTTGCTGTTCGTCCGGGAGCCGGAAACCTCGTTCGCGCCGCGTCCCTCGTTGCGGCCGAATCCCCCGAAGCCGCCGCGGCCCGACTGCGAATTCGTGCGCTCGACAAGATTCGTATGATGAATGAACCCATATTCGTTGGTGCGCACGTTGCGATAGACGTTGTTCGTCGCGTTGCCAATCCACGGCACCGTGCTCATCCAGACGATGAGCGGAAACTTCCCGTTCGCCGCCAGCAACTCCTTCTTCAACCACGCCTTCTGGTCCGCGCCGAGAATCGACTTGTTCGCGTCGTCCTTGTTCGTCACCGAATCGCGGTCGGAACGCAGGTCCGTCATGATGAACTTCACGCGCCCGACGGAAAATGTCTGGGAGATGGGCCCATGCTGGTCAAACACCATCGGGTAATGCGGCACATATTCCTCGTAGGTGAGCCGCACCGCCTCGTGCGTGCGCGAACGGCGGTTGGCGTTGTTGCCGCCGAAGTCGTGATCATCCCACACGTAAGTCATCGGGACGCTCCGGTACAAATCCCCCTGCTGCGGCGACGCCAGCACCTGATCATACGCGGCGCGGAAGAGCGTGCGGCTGTTCGTGCGGATGTCGAGATACTGGAAGTCGCCCATGTGCATGAAGAACAGCGGATGGTTCTCGCGGATGCGGTCAAACGTGTCGAGCGTCGAACCCGTCCGCGCGCACGAGGCGAAGGCGAAGGCGAACGACGCGGGGCCGGGTTTCGGAAAGGTGTGGAACTGCCCGCGCTTCGACAAGTTCAGCCGTCCGTCCACCTCCAGCGCGTAATGATACTGCGTGTCCGGCTCCAGGCCCTCCAGCTTGAACTCAACGACATTGTTCCGCGCCGCCTCCGAGAAGACGCGGGGCGAAGTCCGTCGCCAGGTCAGCAACGGGCTCTTGCTGTAAACCAGCCGCGCGCCCAGGCCCTCCCGTTCCAGCTTCGCCTTCACGGTCATGGAGGTCGGCGTCGCCGCTCCGCTCCACGGACCACGGTCCACGAGCGAGTAGCCCACGTCGAGCTGGTCGAAAAGAAATGAGTAAACATCCGTGAGCTCCTGAATGCGCGCGCCCAACGCCGTTCCTTGCCCGTGCCCGGTGTTGGCGCTCGTGCGCAGCAGCACCGGATTCCCGGAGGCCGTCGCCGCCTGCAAACGCGCCGTCATCTTCTTTGAGTGCGCCGGATTCACCCGCCCATCGTGCTCGCCCGTCAACATCAGCACGGACGGATACTTCACGCCGTCCGCCACGCGATGCAACGGCGAGTAGGCGCGCAGCGCGCGGAACTGATCCGGGTTCGTCACCGTGCCGAACTCCGTCACGTTGAACGCGCCGTTCGGATCGCGCTCCACGCGCAGCATGTCATAGACGCCGACATGTGAGACCACGGTGCGGAACAGCTCCGGGCGTTGCGTCAGCGCCGCGCCCATGAGCAATCCGCCGTTGCTGCCGCCCTCGATCGCCAGCTTGCTGGAGCTGGTGTAGTTCGAGCGAATCAGGAACTCCGCGCACGCGATAAAATCATCGAACACGTTCTGCTTGCGCGTGAGCATTCCGGCGCGATGCCAGTCCTCGCCGAACTCCCCGCCGCCGCGCAGATTCGCAATCGCGTAAATGCCGCCTTGGTCCAGCCACACGCGCCGCCACAGATCAAAGCGCGGCTCCATGCTGATGCCGTAGCCGCCGTAGCCGTAAAGAATCGCCGGAGCCTCGCCGTTCAGGCGCGTGCCCTTGCGGCGGATGATGCTCAGCGGAACCTTCGTGCCATCCCTGGAGATCGCCGTCTCGCGCACCACTTCCACGTCGGTGAACGGCACCGGCGAGCTTCCCGCCAGCGGCAGCGCGACGGCGCGTTCGCGATCCTGCGAACCATCGTAACGCCACCATTGGTATGGCGCGGTGTAGGAAACCGTGCGGAACAGCACTTCATCGCCCTGCGTCACCAGCACCTGCTGCACGGCGTTGATGCCGGTGTCGCGCGGGGATCGAATGCGCCCGTCGTTGAAATCGAGGAACGCGAAATCGGATGGACCTCCCTCCATGTAGATCAACGCCAGCCCGCTCGCGGCCGTGTGAAAGCCGCTCAGGACATTCGTCGTCTCGCGCAGGACCACCGCCGCCCTGGCAAGATCTGTCTCCAGGAACGGCAGCCGCAGAATCTTTCCCTTCGGCGCGTCGCGGCGCGAGAGCAGATACAGCGCGTCGTCCTTGCCCGCCTCGATGTAGAGCGGATCGCGACCGAACTCCGCCTGCACCACGCCATCGCTGAAGCGCGTCACCTGCCGCCATTGACCCGACGGCTCGCGGAGGTAATGCGCGAACTCGCCGCCATCGCCGTTCGCCACCGTGGCGAGGAATCGTTTTCCATCCGGGCTCGCCGACAGCTCGATCTCCGCGATGCGCGGAAACTCCTTGCCGACCTCGTAACGATCCTGCGCCACCGGCGTTCCGAGCTGATGAAAATAAACCTGCTGATAAGAACTCAGGTCCGCCTCGGGCCGTTCGCCGGCGTGCGGATAGCGCGTGTAGAACACGCCGCTTCCATCCGCATTCCACACCGCGCTCCCGCCCGCCGTCGGCCCCTGCACGCGCGGCACCACATCGGACAGCTTGCGCCCCGTCGCCACCTCATAGAAATACAACGTGCCCATCTCGCTGCCCTTTTCGGAGAGCGACACCGCCACCAGCTTCCCGTCGGGCGACGCCACATACCAATCGATCGCCGTCGTGCCGTTCGCATCGAGACGGTTCACGTCCAGCACCACGCGCTCCGTGGCGAGATTCGTCAATGACGACAACGTGACCAGCACCGGCTGCTGTGCCGGCGGCCGGAACTTCAGCAGGAACAACGTCCCCCTGCGCGAACTCAGCGAAAAGTAATTCGTCGTCGGCTCCATCAGCAGCCGCGTGAAACGGTCCTCGATCCACCTCCGCTCCGGAACCTTGTCCAGCGCCGCCCGCGCCTCGCGATTCTGCACCGCCGTCCACTTCTGCACCGCCGGGTCGGAGGCGTTTTCCAGCCACTGATAATCCTCCGTCACCTTCACGCCGTGATACTCGTCCACCACCGGCTTGCGCGGCGTGCGAACCGCCGCCTCCGCGACGAACGTCCCAAAAAGGATGGACGCAAACGCCAGCGCGAACAGCGCCTGACGACGGCGAAGGAAGATTGGAGATGGAAAAACCGACCGCCCGGCGGCGGTCATCGAGGCGTCCGTGCTGAATGCGCGCATGGTAATGGGCTCACCGACCTCCGTCCTGCTGGACCGCCGCATCAAGACACCATGCGCCCGGGCAACGTGCAACGTCAGGTCGATGTGTTCACTGACAGTACATCCGAGCCCGCGGTTACGCGCAACAACGAATCCGCCCGCCACGAGAGCCAACGCATACGCCGGGAAACACCGTAATGATACCGGTGTCTCTTCTTATTAGCACCCGGCTTCAGCCGGGTGACCGGTGACCGACGGGATTGTCCGAGCCGCTTCAGCGGCTTTGTAGTCCGAACAGCTGTTGAAACAGCTCATCTTTCGCCCCCGCCCCAAACACCCGCCTGAAGCCGGGTGCTAACGAGATAGAATCAATGCGTCAACCCTGCGCCCGTCACCAGGACGTCACCCCGCATGGAGAACCCCTCTCCGCCCGAAGAAACGACCCATCCAACTCCACCCAGCGCCTCTCGGCGCTCCGAATCCACCTCTCCGACCTCGTCGAACACGCCTTGAGTCTCGGAAAACACCCCTCTGCCTCCGTCGAACCCATCTCGCCTTCCATCCAAGCACCCTCGGTCCTCATCAAAGCCGGCACTGGGTCCAGCAAACGCCACTCAGGATTCAGCCAGGCCATCTCCGGGTTCAACAAACCACCCTCCGACCAAAGTAAACATCCCTCCGACCACAGAAAACGTCGCAACACATCCGTCAAAGAACCTTCAACACTCAGCGAACACCGATTCCATTCCACCGAATCAAACCCGGCCCTCGACAAAGCCCCTCCATCACACACGAACCCTGCTCAAAGTTCAGACAGACACCCCGCCGGAAGGATACGACCGGTTTGCGGAGCGCGCCCGTCCCGGGCGCAGAAACGTGAGAAGGGATGACAGCTTCATTGGATTTCAAAACGTTTCGGTGGCCGAACATTGCTGCGCCCGAGGACGGGCGCTGCGAGCGGAGATTTTCCCACAGATTCAGAGAAGCCGCCGATTAAGGAAACGCTGAAGAACGACCTTAACCACGAATGGACACGAATGGAAACAGGCGTTCGCGTTTGGAATTCGTGTGGATTCGTGTCCATTCGTGGTTAAATCAGCGCTTCCTTAAGAAATCCATCGGTGGCTGCTCTGAATCTGTGGGAGCTCTGAACCATTCGTTCGGCGCGCCCTACCCGTCCTGTTTTGGGCATATCGACGCTCATTGCCCAGCGCCATGCGGTGCGGGACAGGCAGGATGCCTGTCCTACTGCACCGTCCCGATGCGCCCGTGTCCCGGAGGGACAGTTGAAAATAGCCCGGCGTTTCAACGCCGGGAACGAGCGACCAAACGTCCCCGTCCCGAAGGGACGGTTGAAATCACGGTCGGAACAGGCTGGAGATTCACTGGGGGGAGCGCAGCCGCCCCGGCTGCCGTTGGGCGCGCCCTCGCGCCGAACAGGAGCGCGTCGAAACACGCCCAATGGTCATGGAAGTGCCACGCGCAACTGTGGGTCGCGGGGGCGCGACCCACAGCGCCCGAGGCGGGCGCGCTCCCCATTCCATTGCATCGTTCCGACTTGGCCGGAACGGTGCAGTTGGTTCCGGGGGGAACGGGCCACCGGCCCGTTCTCGGCGGCAACCTGCCGCCGAGCCGAACGCACGACGGTCGTTCATCATTTAGTGCGCGCGTGGTGCGCACGATTGTCGGGCGGGATGGGTTGCGGAGCGCGAGCCGTCCCGGCTCGCAGCGCGTGGCCCGGACGACGATCCGTGCAGGCTCCCACGATGCTGGTGCGCTTCACCCGCTGCGACCGGGGACCGGTCGCGGTCCGTGCGGTTGGCGCTGCGCCTTCCGGGTCGCGGAGCGACGGTGTGAGGGTTAGCCGTGGGCTTGAGCCCACGGTCTGGCCCATCACGCGGGCGCGTCGCGGAGCGACGCTTGACGGCCCGTCCCATCGGATTTCCTTCTCCATCGTCGCTCCGCGACGAAACCGTCCCGCCCCTCGCTCCGTGGACTGAAGGCCACGGCTGCCTGCAATGCCTCGCTCCGCGAGGCCAGACGACTGCGCCCCGCCTCCCCCGGACCGCGAGCCGTCCCGGCTCGCAGCGCGTGGCCCGGGCGGCAAATCCGTGCAGACTTCCGCGATGCCGGCGCGCTCCACCCGCTGCGACCAGGGACCGGTCGCGGTCCGTGCGCCCGACAGAACGGGGCCAGTTGCCTCGCGAACTGGAGCCTGGCACGCCAGTAGGACAGCGCTTCCAGCCTGTCCCGAAGTTTTCCAACGCGGATACCGGACGGTCTGGCTTATCGAATCTTATTCCGGGGACAAACCGCTTTGCCGTGCGGGACAGGCAAGATGCCCGTCCTACCTTCAGCTGCACCGTTCCGGGTGGAGCCAGGCAGGTGGGGCACCCCACCGGTTCGGCCGGCATCCACCGCCTGTCTTTCCAGAGAGCCTCTGGCGGCCCGTTCCTCGCGAGAACCACCCCCCGGTCATCACCGCCTCACCGTCGAGCGAATCAACTCCACCCACTGTTGAACAATGAAATCCCATGACAACGTCTCGGCGAACGTCCGTCCGGCAGCCGAGTATTCTCTGACCAGGTCCGGGTTTCGATAGAGCTTCTCGATGCTGGCCGCGATGTCGTCCTCGCTGATCACCGCCTGCTCGATCAAGTTGGTTCCGGCGGTGATCGTCGTGAGGATTTTGATCAACTCGCCGCGACCCCGGAGCAACTCCGTGCAGGCGCTGTAATCCGTCGCCGCGACCGGGACGCCCGCCGCCATGCTCTCCAGAATCGGCAGGCCAAAGCCTTCGCCCGTGCTCGGCAGCACCATCACATCGAAAAGATTGTAGAGCCGGTTCAGCTGTTCGTCCTCCAGCCCCTGGTGGAGGCTGAACTCCGGGCTGCTCACGTCCGCTTTGCCCTTCAGCCCGTAGCGATGGAGCAGGGTCACGATGTCATAGCCCACGTCGCACGGGTTCATGTGGAGGTAGAGATGCAGGTTCTCGATCCGCCCGGACAGCCGGGCAAACGCCTTCACCAGCGCCGGAATGTTCTTCCGGGGCTGGTTGCGCGCCACGCAGCCCACCACGAATTTCCCGCGAAACCGCTCGTGCGACTTGAGACGCTCCCGTTCCGGCAGCGGCCGGAAGACCGCCGGATCGACCCCGTGATGAATCATCTCAATCTTGCGCGAGGGCAGGCCCTGCTGAAACACCTGCCGGCCAAACTCGGACATTGCCACCAGTTGATCCACGTCCTTGAACAAGGATTCCCACGGCGGATAAAACGGCCCTCCGTCGATGGGAAAATATCCGATCCACTTGAACTGCGGCCGCACGGGATGCGCCGCCAGCCAGTCGATCATCCACGTCTCGGCCAGGGTGACGACGACATGCGGTTTGAACTCATGGATGATGCGCTCGAAATGCTCCGGCCCTTGCGTGGCCCCACGGGAGGGGTAGATGACAAAGGGAAACCGGTCGCGATCATACGGCCAGCCATCGTAATTCCATCCCAGGCAGGCCACTTCGATGTCCGGATGCTTGGCCAGCCGCGTCGTCACCTCCCGGGAGACGCGCCCGAATCCACTGGCCAGCAGCGGACTGTCACTCACCCACAGCACGCGAACGCGTGCATCGCCCGATTTCATGAAACGAAAACCCTCCTCAGCTTCCCGCAAGCATGCCCATCGATGAAGCCAGACCGAGTTTGACCGTGTGCGAAACTTCCCACCAGGGTGGCGGGAGAAAACTCAACTCAGGGTGGTTGGATAAAATCTCAGATCCCGCAACTTCAGCCCGGGAAAGTCTGCTCGAAATCTGATCCGGCACAAAGAGCATGATGGTGAGGGGTAGCCCGCCGTCGCCTGACATAAGCGATACGCAGAGATCTTATGCCTTTTCCATTCCTGAAACGACCCATTCAATCGAAGGACTGCCTGTTGTCACCAACTCAATCTTATCGGACGGCCCCATCGTTAATTCTGGCTTCACAATAACCCAATCGTTTGAGCTAATCACCTTGTCCTTGTCGAGGATTCGCACCTGGCTGCCCCCGTTGGGTGTAAAATAAAGATTCACAGTGGCATTACCTCCTCCAGTGTTTACTAGACGTACGTTACTGACGACCGCACCAAGCGACGACGACGGGACAGTGTAAAGGGAGGTGGTGGTCGCGGTTGTGACGATGTCCGCTCCAAGCAATTTGAAAGTGAGCGCCATAAAAAAAGTTAAAAGAGTTCCTTGATTTGTCAGCGACCTCCGGCAAAGCCGGAGGCTTGAGAATGTGAACCGCTCAAAGCGGGTTAGTTTTGGAGCCGCTCCAAGCGGCCCGTGCCCTCGAACAGTCCCAACTGATCGAGCCGT
>JBDHQG010000119.1:0-8964 GCA_039806925.1 Limisphaerales bacterium | reverse complement strand
TTCTCGTGGTTGATGACAAGCCGGCCATTGTGGAGCAGATCAAGGGCGGCTTGAAGGACACGCCGTGGACCATTGCCGGCAAGACGCAGTCGGGCGAGACCATCGATTACTGCAATCAGACGGTTCCCGATGTCATCCTGGTCAGTCTCACCCTCCCGGAGAACGCCGGGTTCAACCTGTTCCAGCTGCTGCGCGGCAACGCGAAGACCAAGAGCGTTCCGATCTTCGGCATGTGCGTGAAGACGGCGGCCGAGGAACAGGCGAAGGCGCAGCAGATCGGCTTCAACACGATCGTGACGAAGCCGATCGACATCGAGGACTTGAAGTCCAAGGTTTCCCGCGCCCTGAACCTCGACACTTCCTACAAGTATTTCCAGCAGCGCGACGGCGTGCTGCTGCTCAACCTGCCGGCGAACTTCGGCCCCGGCGTGGCAAACGAAGTCACGCTGCACCTGCGCCCGCAGCTTTCCGACGCGGTCGATGCGGGGCTCGACAAGGTGATCATGGATTTCAGCGCGGTGAAGACCGCCGACATCTCCCTGATCAAGCTCGGCCTCGAGGTGATGGGATTGTGCAGCGAGCTCTCCCTGAAGAACCGCATCATCGGCTCCGAGGCCGTGACGAGAGAGTGCAAGAACTATGAAGAGACCAAGGACTGGCGCTTCATGAATTCCTTCCAGGAAGCCATTGCGGCGTTGAATTGATTGACCGAGTTCCCCCGGGCAAGCCCCATGAAGCATGAAGAGATGGTCGATGCAGGCCCTGTTGTTGGCGGCGGCTGTTTCTGCCGCGGCTGATTCGCCGTATCTGCCGGTGGCGGGCCCGGCGCCCCTTCGATTCAGCCATCCGGCGGTGCAAAAGGCTCCGACGTTCCAACTTCCGCCGCTGGCAACGGTCGATCCGCGTCCCGCCGCGCCGGACGGGCCCGCAATTCCGGTTCCTGCCCATGCCGCGGGTGCCTCCAATTCCCCGGCGGCGCCGCCGTCAGTTCCGGTCCCGGACAACGCTGGCGGTCTGACGAATCCGGTGCCGGCCCTTTCGGAACCGCTGGCTCCCCTGCCGTTCAATCCCGTGGTCACGAACGCCATCGAAGTCGTCCGTCCGGACACCGAAAACCTGACGCCGCAGATGTTCATGAAATTCTTTTCCGGCCGGCCTGGAACCAACGGGCCTGGCGTCTCCATCATCGCGCCGATGCCCTTCGTGCCCCCGGCGCCCCCGGCCCCGTCGAGCACGGCGACCTTCCAGACCACGCCACCGTCCAGGCCATGAGACTCTTTACGAAAAGCTGTTCTCGCTGTGTCGCCCGCTTCCTGACGATGGCGGTGATCGCGAGCTGGCTTGCCCTGCCTGACGTGCAGGGCGCGGAGCATTCAAAGCCGGCTCCTCCAGCTGCCCGCGAGGAATCCCATTCGAATGACGTTGACCCCGACAAATCACCATCGCCGGCCACGACGGGCGACGCGTTGACGAGCGAGAACCTTCACAAGCCGCACTACAAACCGAAGGCGCCGGTGGTCGCGAAGGGAAAGGACTACCAGCACCTGATCGACACGGCGCGGCAGCTCCGGCGCGGCAAGGATTATCCCGGAACGGAAAAGATGCTGGTCGCGGTGCTGGACGAGGAGCCGCCCGCGGAGTTCCAGCGCGCGGCGCTGTTTGAGCTCGCGCTGGCGGCGCAGGAGCAGCTGAAGTTCGCGCGCGCCCAGCAAATCTTCGCGCAGTATGTGCAGCTCTTCCCGCAGGATCCCACCATTCCCGAGGTGCTGCTCAGGCAGGGGCTCATCTATCGCCAGATGGGGGCCTACAACATGGCGGTTGGAAAATACTACGCCGTGATGAACTCGGCCCTGGGGCTGAAGCTCGAGCAGTTTGATTATTACAAGCGGCTGGTCCTGCAGGCGCAGACGGAGATTGCGGACACCTATTACATGCAGGGCAAGTATGCGGAAGCGGCGGATTTCTTCACCCGCATTCTCAAGCAGAACGCGCTGGAGCTGAACCACGCGCAGATCCACTTCAAGCTGATCCGCTGCCTCTCCAGTCTGGAAAAACACACGGACGTGACCACGCAGGCGCGCCTGTTTTTCGAGAAGCACCCCGACGCCACCGAGGCCGCCGAAGTGCATTACATCGCGGCCAGCTCCTTCAAAGCGCTGGGCCGCACGCGGGACGCCCATGCGGAGGTGATGCACCTGTTGAAGTCCCAGGCCGACTCGCTGAAAACCAACCCGGAAAACTGGGTTTACTGGCAGCAGCGCGCCGGGAACGACATCGCCAACCAGCTCTACCTCGAAGGCGATTATCCAAACGCGCTCGAACTCTACAATCATCTCGCGGCCTTGAGCGACGCCGCCGTGTGGCAGGTGCCGATCTGGTACCAGGTGGCGTTGATCTATGAGCGGCTGAACCAGCCGAAGAAGGCCGTCGAGAAATATGCGGAAATCATTGCCCGCGGGAAGAACCCGGCCTCCACGAACGATGCCCCGAGCGTGAAGGCCGTCATCGACATGGCGCGCTGGCGCAAGGAGCAGATCGACTGGCGCGACCGCACGGAAGTCGCCGTGCAATCGCTCCGCCTGAGCCCGGTGCCGGTGCCCGGCACCAACACTGCTACACGGGTCAAGCCATGAACTTTGTGCCTCAGATGCTCTCCGATTTGCGCGGGCTCCAAATCGTTTGCCGTGAGTTGTTGAGCCTTGCGGAACGGGAATCCCAGCTGCTTCGCGCCGATTCCGCCGAGGCGATGAGCGAGACCGGGCGCGACCGCCGTTCCCTCCTGCCGCGGTTGAACGAGGCGCTGTTGAAGGCGCGCCAGCACCGCGTCTCCTGGCAGGGGTTGAGCGCGGCGGATCGTGCGGCGCAGCCGGAAACCGGATTTCTCGTCCGCCAGGTGCAGGACTTGATCATGCGCGTGATCCTGCTGGATCGCGACAACGAGCAGGCGTTGCTCCGCCGGGGGTTGATTCCGCCGCGGGAGATTCCCGCGGCACAACGCCAGCGTCCCCACTTTGTCGCGGATTTATATCGGCGCCAGCAGGCTTGAGCGCGCCAAGACCGGCCACCAGGCGATGGGCCGGATTTCATGAGCCGATCTTCGTCCTGCCCTGTGCGCATCCGTAATACGATCAAGCAAGTCCAAGCACGGGCGAGAAGGATTGCGGAGCGCGAGCCGTCCCGGCTCGCAGCGCGTCGCCACGAAGGAAGCCCTCGAATCCCGCCACGACTCTCTCCGCCTCCACCCGCGGCGACCGGGGACCGGTCGCGCTCCGTGTGGTTGCGACACCGCCGTGCCGTGTGAATCCGTCTCCTTCTGATCGTTTGCCGGGCGCGGGTTTCAAAACCATCGTTTCGCGTGTTCACCCGGCGATCCTTTCCGGTCCTTTTCCGCCTTCCGGTAACAATTGCCCCGCCGCAGGATCGTGCAACAGCCGCAATTGTTTGTGATTCGGCAGATCCTCCCCCGTGGCACAACCGCTGCTGAACAAGCCCAGCGATATTACCGCCATGATCGAAGGCCTGTTCAACCAGACGAACTACGTCGCCGCAAAGAAGATGCTCGACGTGACCGCGATGCGCCATGAGGCCATCGCCAGCAATCTCGCCCACCTCGAAACGCCGAACTACAAGCGGCTGGACGTGGCGCCGAACTTCGCGACCGAACTGCAGCAGGCCGTCGCCGCCAGGAGTCTGGACCAAATCCAGTCCGTGAGCCCGCGGCTCGCGATCGACACCACGGCGGTCGCATCCCGCAAGGACGGCAACACGGTGCAGCTCGAGTCGGAGCTGCTGAAGCTGAACAAGAATTTCATGGAGCACCAGCTGGAGACCCAGCTGATCACCGGCACGATGCTCAAATTGCGCCTCGCCATCACCGGCCGCAGCTAACCCGATGTTTTCCAACCTCCCTGACCCACCGAAACCACCACGATGATCAACATCCTGAACGGCATCGACAGCACGTCGTCCGCGCTCAACGCCGAGAGAATCCGCATGGAAGTGGTTTCCCAAAACATCGCCAACGTGAACTCCACCCGGGGCCCCGACGGCAAACTCAAACCTTACCAGCGCCAGCAGGTCGTCTTTGAAACGGCGCTCAAGGACCAGCTGAAAGGCGCCGGCCTCCCGGGCAGCGAGGCCTCCACGGTGCGCGTGGCGCGCATCGAGTCCGCCAGGCGCCAGCCGCGCATGGTCTACATGCCCGGCCACGCGGATGCCGATGCGAACGGCATGGTCGCGATGCCGAACATCAACATCCACGAGGAAATGGTGGACCTGATGTCCGCCTCCCGCGCCTACGAGGCGAATCTCAACGTCGTGAAGACGGCCCGCGGCATGGCGTTGCAGACGCTCGCCATCGGCAAACGGTAACCACTGACCCGACGTGGAAATGAACCCGTTGTCCGCGCTCCGCGCCCTCGCGCATCCGGCCCTGCGCGCCGAGGCGATGCAGCCCGTCACCGAAAAGGCCGCGCCGAAGGCGATCCCCTTTTCGGAGCTCGAAAAACTTTCCCCCGGCATCCTGCCGATGCCGATCGATTCCAACCGGGTCAACGCGGCCGCAGCCACCGGCTTCGAGAAAGCCGCCACGGATTTGGTGAGCCAGGTGGCCGCGAAACAGGCGGCGGCCGGCGAATCAGTGAGCCAGCTCCTGGGCGGGCAGAACGTCTCGCTCCACCAGACGATGATCGCGACGGAGGAAGCCAGCATCTCGTTCCAGCTGATGGTCGAGGTGCGGAACAAGCTGCTCGAGGCCTATCAGGAGCTCATGCGCATGCAGGTCTGAGCCATCATTGAATTTTCATGGGAGACAATCTGCGTCAACTGGGCCAGCAACTGGCCGGGATTTGGAAACAGCTCGGGGTCAACCAGCGCGTCAGCGTCGTCCTCGGCGCGGGCGTCGTCCTCGCCGGGCTCGTCGGCCTGTCGCTCTGGTCCAACCGTCCCGATTACGCCCTGCTCTACGGCAAGCTCGACGATGCCGAGGCCGCGAAGGTGATGGCGGCGCTGGACGATGCCAAGGTGCCGTATCAAACCGGCCGCGGCGGCAGCTCGATTCTTGTTCCCTCCGACAAGGTGTACCAGATGCGCGCCCAGCTGGCGGGGAAGGGAATTCCGCGCGGCGAAGGCGTCGGCTTCGAGATTTTTGACAAGCCCAACTTCGGCATCTCCGACTTCGTCCAGCGCGCGAACTACCTGCGCGCCGTGCAGGGCGAGCTTGCGCGAACCATCGGCCAGATCGACACCGTGGAATCCGCGCGCGTGATGATCGTCATGCCGGAAAACCGCCTCCTCGTCGACAGCCAGAAGAAGCCCACCGCCTCGGTCTTCGTGCGCACCAAGGGCAACGGCATCCTCCCGGTTTCGGCGGTGAACTCGGTCCGCTTCCTTGTCGCCAACGCCGTGGAAGGATTGCAGGCCAACAGCGTCTCCGTCGTCGATCACCTCGGCAACGTGCTTTCGGAAAACCAGGAGGATGACTCCATCGCCGGCATGTCCAACCACCAGCTCACCGCGCGCCGGAACATCGAGCTCTACCTCGCCAAGAAGGCGGAGGGGATGCTTGAAAAGGTGCTCGGCCCGGGGCAGGCGATTGTCCGCGTTGCCGCGGAGATCAACTGGGACACCATCACGCGCACGGAGGAGAAGTTCGATCCGGACGGCCAGGTGGCGCGCAGCACCACGCTCAACGACGAGACGACCACCACCACGACCTCCGGCGCGGGCGATTCCAACAGCGCCAACGGCAACTCGAATGCCGGCGGCACGGCCGGCATCGCCAGCAACACGGCCAACAGCGGCGCCGACGGCGGCAATTCGTCCTCGACGCAATCAGCCGCCAGCAACAGCCAGACGAAAAAGAAGGTGACCCAGAGCCAGTACGAGGTGGGCAGGACCTCCATCAGCACGCTGCTCTCAGCGGGCGGATTGAGGCGCCTCTCCGCCGCCGTCTTCGTCTCCCAGAAGATGGAGGGCGAAGGCAAGGACCGGAAGCCCGTGGCCCGCACCGACGACGAGATGCAGAAGCTCAAACGCATCGTGCAGAGCGCCGTCGGCATCGTGGAAAATGATCCCGCGCGCAAGGATGAGCTGACGCTGGAGCAGCTCCCCTTCAACGAGCAGCCCGCCATCGAGCTCAGCCAGCGGCTGGAATCGGATGGCAACCGCCAGTTCTACTGGGAGATCGGCAGGAACGTGCTCTACGCCGCCCTGGCGCTCGTGATGTTCATGGTCTTTCTCAAGCTCCTGAAAAAAACCACCGCGAGCGACATCCCGGTGGGCATGTCGGCCGGTGGCGCCGACGCGGTTTCGGGAGGCGCGGAGGGCGGCGACGGCGACGCGGGCGCCAGCTGGCGCAGGGAGGCCAAACCGGGCGTCGTGACCGTGGAAGTCCTCAACGCGCTCATCAAGGAAAACCCCGCCAACATGACGCAGGCCGTGCGTTCATGGCTCTCGGCGGGCAACAAGAGCAACTAGCGAATCATGGCCGCCCAACCCGATACCGATGCGGCACCGCTGGACGTCAGCAAGATGACCAGGGTGCAGAAGCTCGCCGCGCTGCTCATTGTCATCGGCCCCGAGGCTGCCGCGCAGGTGATGAGAAATCTCGACGAGCACGAGCTCGACGTCATCGCCGCCGAGATGGCGAAGATGCCGATGATTCCGCAGAACCTGCAGAAGGACATTCTCAAGGAGTTCACCGAGGTGGCGGTGGAGGCCAGCACCGGCATCCTGGGAGGCGTGGGTTACACGCAGTCCGCCCTGGAGAAATCCGTCGGCGTCTTCCGGGCCACGAACATCGTCGGGCGCGTCGCCCCCACGCGGACGCCGGTGGCCGCGATGCAGGCCATCATCGAGATGGAGCCGCGGCAGATTCACAACCTCATCAAGCAGGAGCAGCCGCAGACCATTGCGCTCGTCATGAGCTATCTCGGCTCGGCCAAGAGCGCGCAGCTGCTCGTGCTGCTGCGCCCGGAAATCCGCGAGAGCGTGGTCGAGCGCCTGGCCACGCTGGCGGCGACGCCCATCGAGGTCGTGGAAAAGCTCGTGGAGGTGCTGAACCACCGGGTGGGCACCAAGCCGACCCGCGCGTTGAACCAGACCGGCGGCCTGAAGATGACCGCGGAGATGCTGAACTCGCTGGACAAGAACATCAGCAAGACGCTGCTCATCGCCCTCGAGGAGCGCAACGCCGAGCTGGGCGCCGGCATCCGCCAGAAGATGTTCACCTTCGAGGATCTCGGCCTGCTGGATGTGCCGAGCCTCCAGAAGGTGCTTCGCGAGATCGACATGCGCGACCTCGCCGTCTCGCTCAAGTCAGCCAGCGACAAGCTCAAGACGACGCTGCTGGCGTGCATCTCCAAGCGCGCGGCGGAAACGGTGAACGAGGAGATGAGCTTCATGGGGCCGCTCAAGCTGAAGGACATCGAGGCCGCCCAGGGCCGCATCATCGAGGTGGTCCGCCGCCTCGAAAGCGAGGGCGAAATCGAAATCGATTCCGGCAAGGGCAATGAAGGCTGAACGCAAAATCGCATTCGCCGCGCCCGTGCGCGACGTGCGGATCGTCCGCTCCGGGACGCGCGAGGGATTGTACCAGCAGGATTTGAAGGCCAGCTTCGAGCGCGGGCGCATCGAGGGCGAAAAAAATCTGGGCGCCCAGCTCGTGCAGCAGCGCGCCGAGGTGATGGAGCTGCAGACCGGCGTGCTCGCCGCCTTGCGCAACGCCGTGCCGCAGGTCGCCCGCGATTGTGAGCGCGCCCTCGTCACGCTGGCCATCGAGGCCGCCCAGCGGCTGGTCGGCGGGCTTCCGATCACGGCGGAGATGGTCGAGGCGTCGGTGAAGGAGGCGTGCGCCCAGGTGGAGGATTCCGCCGAGCTGAACGTGCAGCTGCATCCCGACGACCTGGCGTTGCTGCAGAAGGTGAACTCGCCGTTGCTGCTGCCGCAGGGAGGCAGGGAGCGGATTCATTTTCACGCCTCCGCGCAGGTGACGCGCGGCGGTTGCGTGGTGCAGACGCGCTTCGGGGTCATCGATGCCCGGCGCGAGACCAAGATCGAACTGTTGAAGAACGCGCTTTCCGCATGATCGCCCCGACCGAACCACCGGCGCCAAACCGCCTCGAACACCTGCTTCGCAAGGTGCGGCAGACGCGCCTGGTGGAGAACCGCGGGCTCGTGCGGCAGGTCATCGGGCTCGTGATTGAATCCGAAGGCCCGCTCGTCGCCGTGGGCGAGGTGTGCCGGATCGAATCGGCGCGCCATGACGGCAGCACGCTGGCGGAAGTCGTCGGCTTCCGAAACAACCATGTGCTGCTCATGCCGCTGGGCGAGACGCACGGGATCCATCCCGGCAGCGAGGTCATCTCGCTCGGCGGCCCGCTTCAGGCGCCGGTCGGCGACGCGTTGTTGGGCCGGGTGATTGATGGCGTGGGAAATCCCCTCGATGATTTCGGGCCGATCGGCGCGACCCAGACGGCGGCGCTCACGCTTCTGCCGCCGCATCCGCTCAAACGCCAGCGCATCTCGAGGCCGTTTTCCACCGGCATCAAGGCGATGGACACGTTCGTGCCGTGCGGGCGCGGCCAGCGCCTGGGGATTTTCGCCGGCAGCGGCGTGGGCAAGTCGACGTTGCTCGGCATGATTGCCAGCCGCGCGGAGGCCGACGTGAACGTGATTGCGCTGATCGGCGAGCGCGGCCGCGAGGTGCGAGAGTTTCTGGAGAAGGATCTGGATGAGGCCGGCCGCAGGAAATCGGTCGTGATCGTCGCGACGTCCAACCAGCCGGCGCTGGCGCGGCTGCGCGGGGCGTTCCTGGCGATGGCGATTGCCGAGCACTTCAGCGAGGCCGGCAAGAACGTGCTGTTGATGATGGACAGCGTCACGCGGTTCGCGATGGCGCAGCGGGAGATCGGCCTGGCCGTCGGCGAACCGCCGGCCACGCGCGGCTATACGCCGTCGGTGTTT
>JBDHQG010000118.1:0-8967 GCA_039806925.1 Limisphaerales bacterium | reverse complement strand
AGATTTACTTCGACACGATCTCCTCCGCCAACCTGCCCAATCTCTACTGGCGTTGCCTCGATCCCAACGGCGCGGTGATCCTGGTGAACGGCTTCAGCGATTCCGGCCCCGCGATTCAGCCGGCGGGCGGCATCTATCTGCTGCTGGTGGAAGGTTACGTGGGCGACGTCAACAGCGGCACCTACAGCTTCAACGTCGTGCCCGTGAACGATGGAAGGCAGCCGCTGACCATCGGCGGCACGGTGACCGGCGCCATCGCGGTGCCGGGCCAGAGGCAGACACACACCTTCACCCTGGGCGCCGCCGCGCGGCTTTACTTTGACTCCCTCACCAACAGCAATCTGCGCTGGACGTTGACCGGGCCGACCGGCTCCCTCGTGAACAACCGTCCGTTCAACAGCACCGACGGGCCGAACGGCGAGGCCCTCCTGAATCTCGGGCCGGGCGATTACGCGGTGACCATCTCCGGTTCCGGCGATGTCGTGGGCGGTTACCGTTTCCGCCTGCTCGACACGGCCGCCGCCGTAGCCCTCACGCCGGGCACCGCCGTCACCAACACGCTGGCCCCGGGCAACGAAACCGACCTCTACCGCTTTACCGTCGCGGCGGAAACGCGCGTTTACTTCAACTCGATCACTTCGTCCGGCCTCCCGAACCTGTACTGGCGCTGCTACGGCCCGTCCGGCCAGGGCGTCCTGGCAAATTCCTTTTCCGATTCCGGCCCGCGGGCGCTTGAGCTGGGCGGCACCTACACGCTGCTCATCGAGGGATACATCGGGGACGCCGCCAATGGCACCTATGCCTTCAACGTGGTGCCCGTGAACGACGCCACGCAGCCCCTCACCCTCGGCTCCACCGTCACCGGAACCATCGGCGTGCCCGGACAGTTCCAGAAATACACCTTCACCCTCCCATCGTCGGCGACCCTCTATTTCGATTCCCACACGAACAACAACCTGCGCTGGTCGCTCTCCGATGCGGGCGGAGTGCTCGTGACCAATCGCAGCTTCTCCGGCTCGGACGCGCAGACTGTGGGCGACCCGCTGCTGCGTTTGCCGGCTGGCAACTATGACATCGTTGTGTCCGGCAGCGGAGATGAAGTCGGCACCTTCCGCTTCCGCCTGTTCGATCTCGCCACGGCCGCGGTCCTCACTCCGGGGGTCGCCGTCAACGGCACGCTCAACCCGGGCAACGAGACAGATGCGTATCGCTTCAATGCCAGCGCCGGAGATCGATTCAACTTCTCGTGGATCACCCAGACCGGCATTCAAAATTCCTACTGGCGCCTGATCGATCCCTTCGGCAACCGCCTCTTCTCCCGCAACACGAGCAGCGCCGGCACCAACCAGCTTCTGGCGACCGGAACCTACACCGTCCTGGTCGAGGGCTACATCGGCGACATCGCCTCCGGCTCGTATCAGTTCAATGTGATCCCCGCCGGCAACGTGCCGATCACGTTCAGCGGAACGCCTCTGGTGCCGGGCGCGACCGTCAGCAGCAACCTGCCCAGCGCCAGCGCGACCAACAGCTACACCTTCTCGCTGGCCGCGCGCGGCCGGCTCTTCTTCGACGTGCTGGTGAACGCCGACTTCCGCTGGTCGCTCACCGGGCCCGAGGGCGAGGCGGTGAGCAACCGCTCCTTCCAGCAATCGGACGGCCCGGATCTCCAGGATGCCTCCCTCGATCTTCCCGCCGGCAGCTACCGCCTGAACGTCTTCGGTCTTGCGGGCGCTTACTCCTTCCGCCTGCTCGATGCCGCGAGCGCGGCTCCATTGACGCCGGGAATCGTGTCGAGCAACTCGGTCGCTCCCGCGCGCGCCACGGCGCTGTATCGCTTCGAGGCGGCGGCCGGGGATCGTTTCTATTTCGACGGGCGACCGGCGACCGGCTTTGGCAGCGTGCCTTATGTGAAGTTGTACGGGCCGCAGGGACTGCTGATGTCGCAGTTCCCGGTGACGTCAGATGCGGACGTGTTCAGCGTTCCCCACGCCGGCACCTACGCGATCTCGGTGGAAGGCCGTTACTTCGACAACAACGCCAGCGGCACGGCGGTGTTCCTGCTCCAACCCGTGGTCGATGGCACGAACACGATCACCATCGGCTCGACGGTCAACGGCGTCATCACCGCTCCCGGCCAGCGGCAGTTCCACCGCTTCACCCTGGCGTCGCCGATGCAGGTCGTCTTTGATTCCCTCACCAACTGTTCGTTCCGCTTGAGCCTCTCCGGCCCGGGCGGACGGTTGATCGACCAGCGGGCCCTGGACAATGCCGACAGCTACGAATTCCCGTCCCTGCTCAACCTTCCGGCGGGCGACTATCTCGTGGAGATCGATCCGCCGAACGAGGAGACCGGGCCCTACGCGTTCCGCTTCCTTGATGCCGGCGCTGCCACGGCGTTCACGCCGGGAACGCTCGTCAACGGGAGCGTCAGCCCGGGCATCGGGACCGCGCTCTACCGGTTTCACGCCACGGCGGGGGATCGTTTCTATTACGACGGCCGCCCGCGCGCCGGCTTTTCCAGCGGCGTGTATATCCGGCTGTATTCCCCGGACGGTGGCATCGTGTTCCAGCAGACCGAAGTCGCCAGCGACATTGATGTCTTCAGCGTTCCGTTCACCGGCGATTATCTGCTCGCCATCGAAGGCCGCTACGTGGACACCGCGCCCACCGGCAGCTTCACGTTCCTGCTGCAGCCCGTCAGCGACACGACCAACAGCGTCGCGATCACCGACACGATCTCCGGCACGATCTCGACTCCGGGCCAGCGCCGCTTCCATTCCTTCAACCTCGCGGCGCCCATGCGCGTGCTCTTCGACTCGCTCGTCAACAATTCCCTGCGCTGGACGCTCACCGGGCCCTCGGGCATGATCGTCAACCAGCGCTCCTTCGACGGCTCGGACAGCTACGAGCAGGACGCGCTGTTGAACCTCGTCGCGGGCGATTACTTGATCGAAATCGACGGCCAGAACGCCGAGACCAACGCCTACGCCTTCCGGTTCATCGATTCCGCCTCGGCGACGCCGTTCACGCCCGGAACGCTCGTCAACGGCTCCGTGACGCCCGGCATCGGCACACGCCTCCTGCGTTTCGATGCGCTCGCCGGACAACGCTTTTACTTCGATGGCCGTCCGTTCACAGGCTTCTCCTCCACGCCCTACGTGCGCCTGTACTCGCCGCTCGGGTTCGTGGTGTTCAGCCAGGTGAGCGCCAGCGGCGACTACGATACGTTCGCCGTTCCGCATTCGGGAACCTACCTCCTCGCCGTCGAAGGCCGCTACGTGGACACCGGCACGAACGGAAACTTCACCTTCCTGCTCCAGCCCGTGGCCGATGCCACGAACACATTTGAGATCGGCGAACTGGTGTCGGGCACCATCGCCGCGCCCGGCCAGCGCCAGTATCACCGCTTCAGCCTGCCGGCGGGCGGGCGGCTCATCTTCGATTCATGGACCGGCGTCAACAACCTGCGCTGGACGTTGAGCGGCCCGGACGGCACGCTGATCCACCAGCGCTCGTTCGACGGTTCCGACAGCTACGAGGAAAATCCGCTGCTCAACCTCCGGCCCGGCGGCTACCTGATCGAAGTCCTCGCGACCGGCAGTTCGACGAACAGCTATGCCTTCCGCCTGCTGGACCCGGGCGCGGCCACGCCGTTCACGCCCGGCAACCTTGTGACCGGTTCGGTGGCGCCGGGCATCAGCACCGCGATGTATCGCTTCGAGGCGAACGCGGGCGATCGTTTCTACTTCGATGGCCGGCCGTTCACGGGCTTCAGCACCACGCCGTACTTCCGCATCCTTTCGCCGAGCGATCAACAGGTCGTCAGCCAGGTCGGATTGAACACCGATGTGGCAACCTTCGCCGTCGGGCAGGCTGGCACCTATCTCTTCCTCGTCGAGGGGCGTTACATCGAGACCAGCACCAACGGCGCCTTCAGCTTCCTGCTCGTGCCGAACACCCCGCCGCCACCCTCGCCGTTGTTTGAAACCAACGTCGCGCCCGATCTCGTGGTCACCGGCCTGGCGATCAACCCCGCGTCCGGTCTGCAATCCGGCCAGTCGGCGACGCTCCAATGGACGACGCGCAACAACGGCAACGCCGCCACGCCCGGCTCCTTCACGGAGCGCGTGACCGTCCGCAACCTCACCAGCGGACAGATCGTCGTGAACCGGACGCTCTTCTATGACGAGTCCTTGAACGGCCCGGTCAATCCGGGCCAGTCGCGTCCGCGCCAGATCCTCGTCGCCATTCCCGACGGCAATCCCGGCGCGGGCAACCTCGAAGTCACGGTGACCACGGACACGCTCAACGGAATCTTCGAGCAGAACGGCGGCGGCACGGGCGAGGCGAACAACGCGTCATCGATCAACATCACCACGACCCTCGCGCCCTATCCGGACCTCCAGGTCGCCGGCATCACGGCCACGCCGGCCTCCGGCTGGCAGACCGGTTCCGTGGTGACCCTCCACTGGGTGACGACGAACTCTGGCACGCGCGCGACGACCGGTTCATGGAACGAAAGCGTCGTCGTCCGCAACACGAACACCTCGCAGACGATTCTCAACACCTCGACCAACTACGCGGCGGACGAGCCGGGCAACGGCGACCTCGCGCCGAACGGTTCCCGCCTGCGCACCCTGAGCTTCGTGATGCCGGTGGACGCCAGCGCGGTTGGCGCGTTTGAAGTGGCGGTGACCACGGACAGCGACAGCCAGATCTTCGAGAACAACGCCGGCGGCAGCGCCGAGACGAACAACACCCGCGCGATCCTCAGCGCATCGGCGCCGGACCTTCTCGTGACCGGCCTGGGCGTCTCCGCGAATCCGGGCCTGCAATCCGGCGCGGAGCTGACAATTCGCTGGGCGGTGACAAACCAGGGCAACGTCCCGGTCAGCAGCGCGTTCTATGATCGCGTGACCGTGCGCAACACCAACACCGCCGAAGTGCTCTTCAACAACACCGTGTTCTACAATCCGAACCAGGGCACGAACGGCGCGATTCCGCCCGGCGGCAGCCGCGCGCGTGAGCTGGTGATGACGTTGCCCGATGGCGCGCGCTCCGTCGGCCGCGTCGAGATTTCGGTGACGGCGGACACGTTCAACAATCTTCCTGAGCACAACGCCGGCGGCACCGGCGAAGCCAACAACGCGACGTCGGCGCAGGTGACCGTCGCGGCCCGGCCGTATCCCGACCTCGTGGTGACCGGCGTGAGTGGTCCCGCCACGGGCATTCCCGGGCAACAGGTGCCGGTCGTCTGGACCATTCGCAACAACGGCACCGTCGCCGCCGGCGGCCCGTGGTCCGATCACCTGTTCCTCTCGGCGGACAACCAGGTCGGCGCCGACCAGTTCGTGACGTCGATCTTGTTCAACGGCACGCTGAATCCCAGCCAGTCGCTGACGCGCACGCAGGTGGTGACGCTGCCAAACTTCCTCAATGGCTCCCGTTTCTTCGTGGCGGAAGTGGATGCGAACTCGCAGGTCTTCGAGGAGAGCGACGTGAACAACGCGGGCATCGCCGCTTCAGCGACCGCCCTCCAGTCCGCCCTCACGCTGACGCTCTCGCCTCCGACCGTCATGGAGAACGGCGGAAGTCAGGCATCCCTCGCCACCGTGTCGCGCAACAGCAGCACGGCCACGCCGCTGGCCGTCAGTCTGTCGAGTTCGGACACGACGAAGATTTCGCTGCCAGCCAGCGTTGAGATTCCCGTCGGCGGCAGCTCGGCGAGCTTCTTCATCGCGGTGACGGACGACCTTTCCGTCGGCGCGGATGTCGTCGCCGCGATTGTCGCCCAGGCCGCCGGCCACACCGGCGCCACGAATCAGCTCACCGTTCGCGAGAACGATTCCCCCGCGCTGCGGCTCCAGCTCAGCGCGACCAGCGTGGCGGAGGATGCCGCGGCCGGCGCGGTGACTGGACGCGTGATCCGCAACGTGAACACCAACGTCGCGCTCACCATCACGCTCGCCACGGATCGTGCCGGAACATTGTCGGTCCCGGCGACGGTGGTGATTCCCGTCGGCGCGACGAACGTGACCTTCCCGCTGGACCCGGCGGATGACGACCTGGTCACCGGCCCGCGCACGGTTTCGATCTTCGCCTCGGCGACGGGCTTCTCGACGGTGTCCGCGCCGGTCACCGTTCTCGATGACGACTCCGTGTCGCTCACGCTGACGTTGTCTGACACGAACGTGACCGAAGGCGTGCTCAATCCCGCCGCGTTGGCGACGCTGACCCGTTCGCCAGTATCGTCCGGATTGCTGCGGGTGCGACTGGGCACGAACGGCGGCGGCCTCGTGCAGGTTCCCGCCGAGGTGACAATCCCCGCCAACCAGCCCGGCGTGTCGTTCAACGTGAACGTGCGCGATGACGCGCTGGCCTTCGGCGCGCAGGTGGTGAACATCGTCGCGCAAGGATTGGCCGCCGACGGCTCCGTCCTGCCGGGTTCCTCGGGCACGGCGACGATTCGCGTTCAGGACAACGACGGTCCGACGCTCTCCGTTTCGACGGCGGTCGCGGTGATTGCGGAGAATTCCTCCACCGTCGCGACGATCACGCGCAACACGCCTCCAACCAATTCGCTCACTGTCACGTTGTCGGCGACACCCGCAGGTCAGGCGACCGTGCAGGGCGCGGTGACCCTCGCCGCCGGCCAGGCTTCGACCAACGTCACGGTGAACGGTGTCGTGGACGGCGTCAGCGACGGCCCGCGCGAGGTGACGATTGGCGCGGCGACGGCGGGTTTCAATCCCGGCAGCGCGTTGCTGACGGTGACAGACATCGATGTGCCGGACCTTTCGGTTGTGGAAGTCAGCGGCCCGACCAACGCGCTGACCGACGGGTTGATCACCGCCGTCTGGACGGTGACCAACAGCGGCCTCGCCACTGCGACCGCGCCGTGGGTCGATGAACTTTACGTGGCCACGGACGCGCAGGGCGCCAACGCCTCGCTCGTCTCGCGCGTGACCAATTCCACGGCAGTGGTGGTGGGCGACAGCTACACCGTCGCCCGCTCGCTCCTGCTGCCGTCGGACCCGGGCAATTACTGGCTGCTCGTGCGAACCGATGCCGGCGGCGGCGTTGGCGAGGGTTCGGAGCGGAACAACTCGCTGCTCTCGGCGGCGATCTCGGTGCAGCCGTCCTATCGCGCGACGGTGAGCACGACGGTGGACTCCGCGATTTCCGGCACGCCGGTTCCCATGACGGGCCGGACGTTCTTCACCAGCGACGGCTCGCCGGCGCCGTTCCGCACGGCCACGGTGCGCGTGAATGTGAACCGCGTGCGCCGCGTGCTCCAGGTGGTGTCCGATGCGAGTGGCAATTTCAACGCCACGTTCTATCCGATTCCCGGCGAGGCCGGCGTTTACACCATCGGCGCGGATCATCCGCGCGTGCGCGAGGACGCGGTGCAGGATCAGTTCACGCTGCTTGGCATGGGGGCCGTGCCGTGGAGCCTGAACGTGCGCCTGGCGCCGAACGTGCCGACCAACGGCGTGATCGAATTGCGCAACCTCAGTCCGCTGCCGCTCACGGGCGTGTCCGTTTCGGCGGAGAATCTGCCGCTTGATTTCTCGTTTGCCGCGGGCGTCACGAACATGCTCTCCGGCGGCCAGACCTCGGCGATCAATTACGAGATCACCACCACGCTGACCACGCCGGCGCGCGGCCGCTTCAACGTGCTGGTGACCTCGGCGGAGGGCGCGGTGACCCGCATCCCGGTGGACTTCACCGTGGCGCCGCCCACGGCGCAGCTGGTCGCGGAACCCGCATCGCTCTCGCGCGGCATGTTGCGCGGCGTGCAGACCGTCGTGCAGTTCGACGTGGTGAACCTTGGCGGCGTGGCCAGCGGCGATCTGAACGTCGCGCTGCCTTCGCTCCCGTGGATGTCGCTGATCTCCACGTCGTCGGTTCCCTCCCTCGCGCCGGGCGCGCGGGCGACGGTGGTGCTGGCCCTGAATCCGGCCACCAACCTGCCGTTGACGGTTTACAGTGGGAACCTCGGGCTGATCGGCCATGACACGGGGTTGAGCGTGCCGTTCCAGTTCCGCGCGTTGTCCGAAGCCCGCGGTGATCTGCAGGTGACTGTCACCGACGAGCACACCTACTTCGCCAGCGGCGCGCCGCGCGTGACGAACGCGACGGTGGTGGTGCGGGATCGCGTCACCAGCCTCGTGGTGGCGGACGGCGCGACCGGCACCAACGGCCAGGTGCTGTTCAACAACCTGCTGGAGGATGATTACATTCTCGAAGTCTCGGCGCCGAACCACTCGTCAGTGCGCGGCGGCGTGCGCGTCACTCCGGGCGCCCAGCATGAACAGGAGGTGTTCCTGACGTTGGAGAGCGTGCGCTATGAATGGAAGGTGGCGCCGACGGAAATCGATGATCACTACCGCGTCGTGATCGAGCCGCTGTTCGAGACGGAAGTGCCGCAGCCGAACCTCGTCGTCGAGAACCCGTTGGTGATCCCCCTGGTGTTCCCGGGCCAGACCAGCCAGTTTGAAATCCGCCTGCGCAACACCGGCCTCATCGCCCTGCAACGCGTGCGCATTCCGGTCCCGAATCATCCCAAGCTGGCCATTACTCCGCTCGTCACCGAGCTGGAGGAACTCCCGGCACTCGTCGGCGGGGCTCGCGGTCCCCCCGACGGTGCCGGCGCCGCCGGTGCTTGCGAGGAGCGCGACGAGCGACGCTCCGACGAGCCCCGCGAAGCTGTGTGCGGTCTGCATCAGTGCCCCCCGTCGACCGACTTGCCGCTGTCTCCGCCTCACTCGCCGAGCTTCTTCTCGCCGAGCACGGAGGTCTTGCCGTCCCGCTCGACGCGGACGCGCTGCTCGAAGCGGCCAGGGCTCGGCCCGCTGCACCGCGCGATCTCGGCGGTGACGACGTAGCTGCCGTCTCCGCGGAGCTCGACCGGCGGCCCATCGCACCGGACGGTGCGCTCGGAGAGCTGCGTCGCCGTCGCCTTGC
>JBDHQG010000117.1:0-9005 GCA_039806925.1 Limisphaerales bacterium | reverse complement strand
TCAAGCGCGCGGGCGACGGCAGGCTCGGCGGGAAACTGTTCGGGATGCGCGGCTATCCCGTCGCGCCGGGCGGGCCGGGCACGGTGGACGCGAAGAACATCACGCAGCTTCTCCTCTTCGTGAACAAGCCGGCGGCCAGCCACGCTTTCGAGGTGCAGGAGATTCGCGCCACCGGCTCCTACACGCCGCCCACGGCGAGCGTGGCCGACGCCGAGCCGTTCTTCCCGCTCATCGACACGTTCGGCCAATACAAACACCGCGACTGGCCCGGCAAGGCGCATTCACTCGCGGAACTCGCCGAGCGCCGCGCCGCCGAAGAGAAGGAGCTCGCGGCGCAGCCCGGCCCGGCGGAGTGGGACCAATATGGCGGCTGGGCCGGCGGGCCGAAGCTGGAGGCGTCGGGTTTCTTCCGCGTCGGGAAGCACGCCGGCAAATGGTGGCTGATTGATCCCGAGGGCCGGTTGTTCTGGTCGCACGGCATCGACTGCGTGCGGATGCTCGACAGCACGCCCATTGACGAGCGCGCCGGGTGGTTCGAGAACTTTCCCGGCGGGGAGCCGGAGCTGCGCGAATTTCTCGGCAGCGGCTACGCGTTGAAGGGACATTACGCCGGGCGTTCGCCGAAGACGTTTTCCTTTTCCGGCGCGAACCTGCGGCGCAAGTACGGTTCCGACTGGCGGCGGGAATACAACGAGGTCATCCACCGCCGGCTGCGCAGTTGGGGGCTGAACACCATCGGCAACTGGTCAGACGAGACGACGCGCCTGATGCGCCGTACGCCTTACACCGACACCGTCAGCTCGCACGGCGCGAAGAACATCGAGGGCAGCGACGGCTACTGGGACAAGTTCCCGGACGTGTTCGACCCGGGCTTCGAGGCGGGCGTGCGCCGTTCGATGGCCGCCAAGCAGGGCAGGAGCGCCGGTGACCCGTGGTGCCTCGGCTATTTCTCGGACAACGAGATGTCGTGGGGCGAGGACACGTCGCTCGCGCTCGGCGCGTTGAAGTCGCCGCCGGATCAGGCGGCCAAGAAAGTTTTCATCACGGACCTGAAGGCGAAGCATGGCGGGATTGCCAGGCTGAACGCCGCCTGGGGCACGAGGCACGAATCGTGGGACGCGCTGCTGGAGAGCCGCGAAGCGCCGGACAGGCAGAAGGCGCACGACGATCTGGTCGCGTTCTACTCCAAGGCCGCCGGGCAATATTTCCGCACCGTGCGCGACGCCATCAAGGCCGTCGCGCCGAACCAGCTGTACCTTGGGTGCCGGTTCGCCTGGGTGAACGACCGCGCGGCCATCGCGGCGGGGAAGTATTGCGACGTGGTCAGCTACAATCTCTACCAGCGCACCATCGCGGACTTCAAATATCCCGGCGCGGACAAGCCGCTCATCGTGGGCGAATTCCACTTCGGCGCGCTCGACCGCGGCCTGTTTCACACGGGACTCGTGCCGACGGCGAACCAGGCCGAACGCGCGCAGACCTACAGGGACTACGTGCTGGGCGCGGCGCGGCATCCGCAGTTCGTCGGCACGCACTGGTTCCAGTGGAAGGACGAGCCGACGACCGGCCGCGTGTACGACGAGGAGAATTATCAGATCGGTTTTGTGGACATCGCGGACACGCCGTACCGCGAAACCATCGAAGCCAGCCGGGAGGTGGGAAGGCGTTTGTATCCGCTGCGCCTGTTGGACGCCGCGGCTCCCTGAACTCCGTGATGACGCCGGGGTGCTGACTCGCGACGGCTGCGGGGGCACGTTCCGCGTTGCCAATCAGGAGGGCGGTGGTCTAGGGTGTCGAGGAGTCGGGCGATTGGCGCAGTGGTAGCGCAGCAGCTTTACACGCTGTGGGTCGGGGGTTCGAATCCCTCATCGCCCACCATCCCGAACAATTCCTGTAAATCATCCGGCAATGGCCAGCTTGTTGGGATGGGCGGGAAGAGGGATGTTGGAATCGTAACGAACCCAAAACAAAATCGTCCTATGGATCTTCACCACCCGCTCTTGAAAGAGTTTCCTGAGCACCGCGAAACCCTCCAGTTCCTCAAGGTCAGCGATGCCGCCTTCCGGCAGAAGTTTGACGAGTATCACAAGCTTGATGACGCGATCTGCCGCATCGAGGAACAGGTCGATTTCGCGACCGACCAGGAAACGGACGAGCTCAAGATGAAGCGCGCGCGTTTGAAGGATGAAATCTACCGCGCCCTGACCCGGACAGGCAGCAAGGCGCCAGGCAAACACTAGAAGCGGTTCCAATATTCGTAGCCGCCGAGGTGACGAGGCGGAGATGTCGGGATTTTCAATGTTTCCGCCTCCTCACCTCGGCGGCTACGTTCAGAACGGAATTTTGAAACCAGTTCTAGGGAAGAGCTGATTTAACCACGAATAGACACGAACCAACACGAATGAGGCGGTTGGAAGCCTTGATTTCATTGGTGTCCATCCGTGGTTGAAGGATTTGTTCAGCGTTTCCCTAAACCGGAACGGTGCAGTTGAAAGTAAGTAGGTCAGGCACCCTGCCTGACCCGCACTGCAAGGCGGTGGGCAATGGGAAATGATGATCCGCCGGGCCAAACCGTTTGGTGTTCGTGTTGGAGAATTTCGGGATAGGCTGGAAGCGCTGTCACTGTCCTACGGGCGCGGCTGACCGCCATTCGCGATTTTTAACTGCATCGTTCCGGCCAAGCCGGGACGACGCAGCAGGAAAGGAATTCAACCACAGATGAACACCGATGGCCACGGATGGAAGCAGGGCTTCAGGAAGCCGGAGAAACTTCACCCATCAGCGAGCCAGGTTTCCAGCGCCTTCCTGCTCCCCGCCCCGCCTCATCCGTGTGAATCCGTGTTCATCCGTGGTTCAATCAGCGCTTCCCCAATCAAAGGCGACGCCTGCCGTCTGCGTCACAGCCGCAAGGGGGCAACCTGACTGAACCCTCCATCAAAAGACCGCATGCCTTGAAACAAACCTCCGCCTGACTCCCGGGTCACCTTTACCTGATCCAATCTGGGTCACTTCATCATGAGCGTTGACACTGGAAGGCCATGTCACGATGTGGACCGTGCCGGTCAGGAGCCGGGAGCCTTTGTCTCTGGCACCTCCATCCGGGCAATCAATGCCACGTCGAGCAAATCCACTGCTTCCTGATCCTCATGCGCGCGCCGGGAGGACGGTGCTGTGAGTGAGGATTCTCCCACAGATTCAGGGCGACCGCCGATTTAGAAATCCATCAGTGGCTTCTCTGAATCTGCGGGAGCCTTGGGCTCTTTCTCCGGCGCACGCGGAGCGGCGATCCTCACCATCGGTCCTCTTGGCAGTTCGCCGCCGATCTCCTGCATTATTGAGGGTCGCGCAATGGAGTGACACTCAGCCCGCGTGAATTCCGCCTGGCAAACGGAGCGCCGAGCATTGCTCGGCTTGAACACAGCCCACGTCCGACCGAGCCGAGCAATGCTCGGCGCTCGGTCACCCTGTTGAGCGAGTCTCAATAGCGGCGCTGGGTTCGCGCAGTCGCCGCGATTCACGAACCGATAGATGACGCCGAAGGGATTGGACCAACAGCGTACGAGGCATGAAACCAACGCTCTTTCCTTGCTGGAATGAAGGCGAAGGCAGGGTGCCTGCCGCGCCCGCCGCGCCTGCACGCCTTTCAATTCCACCCTCAGCGCCGCCTTGTAGAAAAAATGGACCGCGTTAAAAGCCTGATTCTGCGTGCTCGCCCCCACCCGGCCCACATTGGCCAGATGACTGAGGAATGCCGTCAACTCCGCCTCACCACACTCCCGCGGGTGCCTCCACGCCCCGGCCGGTCGCCGGCAAAACCGCACGAACCGCTCGATCCAGCCCAGGCAGGTCAACTCCGTGCGATACGAATAATGCTTGAAACGCAACACCTCGCGACACTGATCCGCCAGCTTCGATTTCGGATTCGGCACCAGCAAACCGGGCGTCGGGCGACGGCGGGAATCGGCAACGGGAGGCACGGCGGAAGACATCGTCACTAGGCCAAACTAAAAGATTGCCTCAGATGAGTAAATCCTTAATCTAAAGCCATTTTGAACCTTCAAGACCCAAACCAAGTGAGCGTTAGACCAAACCCAGTTTGGCCCAATATCTGTTAGGCGCATTCGAGTATGCCAACGCCACCGGAGAGTAAATCCAGACTGCAGTGGCTCGGCACGCCGTGGACTTATTTGACGCTCGGGATTTTGACTTGGCCGCTTTACATCGCAGTGCTCGCGCTGTGTGTGAGGTATCGCTTGCCCGTGTGGTTCGCGAATGTCGCGGGTTTCATTCTTATTTTTGGTGGCCTCATTTTGTCTGGCGCTACCGTGCTCGCGGCTTGGCTTCGCACACCTCGGCAGCAATTGCTTATTCTCGTCGGCAGCCTGGCGGCCTGGTTCGCGGTCGGTCGTGTTCTTTATGTTTGGTTTGGTCATTTGGTGCGCGAGGTGTCTCGATGATTGCCATGCGCCTAACAAGTCGCTGCAGCCCAACCCGGCGTGAGCGTCGCGGTTGCAATCGTGGCGTCCCGTGGGCCGGGTCGCTGAGCTTGGGTCGTTACCCGTCATCGTGCATCATGCCATTCAACACTCCAGAGGGAATTGCTGAAAGCCAGCGTCGGGCACAGGCAAGGGAGGTTCGTCTTTATGCGGACGTCATTCCCCTGATGAATGATACCAAGTGGCGTGAGGTGCTTGTCACCATCGCGAGACGAGAGATTTGGTTCCAGTTGCAGATAGTGGGTTGGCAGCGGGACGCTTTCACACAGCTCATCGCCCCAGTCCATCCTGATTTCTTCGAGCGCACGCCTCAAGGTTTCGTGGACGGTGTGCATAGCAGCGGCTTTTTCTTCCGAGAGATTTGGCGTGTGCGCTGTCCGTTCGTAGTTCCGGGTCTGCTTGTTCGCTCCATCCACGACCGACGCCAAGATATTGCGGGATTGTTGGAGGCGTTGGGGGCTTTTGGGCAGCTACCGCTCACGGAGTCAGAGAGCTACATTGAGATACGAGGATATGATGGGTCCAGTAAAATCCATGACGGCTAACCATGCGCTGGAGCCAACCGGCGTCAACGGTCTGGTTTCAGGATTGACCTTTTTGGTCGCCGGTGGCTCAGCTTTTGTCCGTTAGGCCGCGGCACACCATGAAACCGTTTACGGGCTTGGAGGTTTCATTTGATCGCCTGCCTTCAGCTACAGGCGAGGAAACAGTATTGCGCCTCCGACACATGCCCACTGGCGTTTCAGTTCAGCGGATTGTCGAGGCCGGACGAGAGTCCCATCAGCGTCGTGACATGATGACGGAATTGGCTAAGCTAGTTCGTGAGTTTCAAAAGACAGACGATGACAACGCGGCCTAACCATGCGCTGCAGCGAACCCGGCCATCGCATCACTGTTGCAATCGTGGCGTCCCGCGGGCCGGGTCGCTGATATCTGCTCCGAAGTTATTCATCCGGCCCCGAAGGAGACGCCCCAAGCGGTCCCCGCAGGGGACGGTGAATAACTTCGCCGCGACAAAATTTGCGACTGGGGATAAGTCAGTGCCCGGTCGCATCGCCCCGCGCCGGAGACGGTCCTCGGTCGCTCAGCCTGCGAGGCTCAAGCTCAGAACATCGCCCGGCGTGGCGGCTCGGCCTCAAACGTCTGAGAGAACATCACCCCGCGAGGGTTCTTATATCAGCAAGACGCCTGGCCGGCCGACGGTGCATGGAAAGACAACAGACATGCATACATTCGAAGAACTGACTCACTTCGCCGGGTTTGACTGGCGAAAGATCATCATGACGCGGTCATTTTGGACCGACAGGGCGCAACGGTTCAGAGCATCACCTTCCCGCACACAGCCGAAGGCTGGGCGCAATGGCGGGAAATGATTAAGGCCCACCCGGCGTTGGGTGTGGCCATCGAGACCAACCAGGGAGCCGCGGTCGACCAGTTGCTGCAGAGCCAGGTGACGGTGTATCCGATGCAGCCCAAGGCGGCGGAGCGTTACCGGGACCGGCATGTGCCCAGCGGCTCCAAAACCGACCAGGCCGATGCCTGGTGTTTTGCCGACGCCTTGCGAGTCGATGGCCAGCATTGGCGGCCGCTGGCACCGGAGGACCCGCTGACCGAGGAGCTGCGTTTGTTGTGCCGGGATGAAGTCGAGCTGATCACTCAACGCACGGCGCTGGTTAATCAAATCCAACAGGCCCTCTGCGAATATTATCCAGCGGCCCTGGAGGCTTTTGACGACTGGACCGGGGCGTTTACCTGGGATTTTGTGGTGGCCTTCCCACGCCGGAGGAACTGGTCAAAGCGGGCAAACGAAAATGGGAAAAGTTCCTGCACAGCCACAAACTGTGGCGACCGGGGACGGCCGAAAAACGCTTGGAAATATTTGCGCGGGCCAATCAGTTCTGTGGCACCGTGGCGGTGACCCGAGCCAAGAGCCGGCTGGCGGTGAGCACGGCCAAAGTTCTGCAAAGTCTCCAAAAACAACTGGAGGAGTATCGAAGCGCCATCGAAAAACTCTTCGCGCAACATCCGGACCACGATTTATTTGGGAGCCTGCCTGGCGCCGGGGACAAGTTAGCGCCGAGACTGTTGAGCGAGATAGGCACCCATCGCCCGGAATATCCCGACGCCCAAGCGTTGCAATGCGTGGCCGGAACCGCGCCCATCAGTTATGTGAGCGGGCAAGTCCGGCGGGCAGAAATCCGCTGGCATTGTAATCGTCACCTGCGCCACGCGGTCCATCTGTGGAGTGATTGCAGCCGGAAGTTTTGCGCCTGGGCGCAGACCTACTACCAGGCGCAACGGGAAAAAGGCAAAAGCCACGCCTGCGCGTTGCGTTGCCTGGGTCAGCGCTGGCTGAAGATCCTCTGGAAGATGTGGCAGAGCCGGCAGCCCTACGACGAAGCCCTTCATGCACTCAACCAGCAGAAACATGGCTCCTGGCTCTTGCAGCTAAAGCCAAAAGCGACTTAATTTTGCGGTGAACAAAAATCCATTTTATGCCAAATCGAGCTCAGAGAACTTCTGAGCTTGGGTCGTTGGGCAAAATGATCTCGCACACAGAGCGTCTTCGCCGCGATCGAGCAATCGCGCTTCTCCGTGCGTTCGCCGCCGGCAAGTTGACGAACTTCGAGTTTGAAGATCGATACGACGAGAATCTCGATCCACGTCCGGTTCGAGAGTGGGAAGATCGGGCGCTCTGGGCGTTGAAGACGGTCGCGTGGTATTGCTACGACGATCTCTCGACGCATCGTCTCACCGGGAAGCATGCGCTCACGAAAGAGGGAAAGAGGAGTTTCGCTCGTTGGATCCTTTTCCTCCAGACTGATCGCGCTTACGAATGGAAGCAGTATGATTTCATCTCATTCCACGATCGAGTTCTCGATTGGCTGACGTTTGGCTGGTGGAATCGCCGCCAGGCCGCGAAATTCGAAGCCGTCGATTGGGATATCTGGCCGTTTCGCCGCGAGGAGGATTTAGAAGATGCGAAGCTGGATTCGCGATAAGATCGCCCCAAAATGCCCAACAAGGCGCTAGAGCCAACGCCACCGTCTGTCACGGCTCCTGCTTGCGCAGGAGCCGCGCCAGCCGGCGTCGTGGCTCATCTGTGACGTTAGCCGTCATCAGCCCGCGCACTATGTCAAAATGTGAAACAATCAAAGGCAAGTGTCCCATCTGCCTCCTAGAACAAGACGTGACACTCTGGAATTCGGTCAATACATCACTGAACCCAGAGCTCAAGCCAAAGGTGCTCAGTCAAGATATTCTGAGGCTCAAGTGTTCTGGCTGTAAGGGCATTCTGATGCTGGGTTATCCCCTTCTTTATCACGACATGGGGAGGCAGCTCATGATTTCCTTTGCGCCCGCGCCGCAGGAGCGGATGCCCTCTCCTCCTCCGTTTATGGGCGACTACCAGCTTCGAGTTGTTCGTTCCCCCAATCACTTGGTTGAGAAGATTCTGTTGTTTGATGCCGGCCTGGATGATCGTGCAATCGAGATCATCAAGCTGGGGGTGTGTCGTGAGTTGATTTCCGGTTATGGCGACACTTTGGAAAAACTCAAGGCCGTTCCCCTCAATGCGTCCGGGCTTCTGTTTGTTGGCAAGACTTCCGTTTCCGCCACGAGTGACGACAAGCCCGCCGACAAACTTTTGTTTTTGCTGCTATTGCAACAACAGCCGGAGATGCCAATCTTTGTGCAGGTGGATTTCGCACTGCATTCCGATGCCTCATCCCGGTTGGACAAGATGCCGGAAGCACGCATCGAGCAGGGAACATGGCACGCATTCGATTTTGACTGGGCATGTCGCGCGTCCAACACGGACACCACTCCGTTCAAGATCGAGTTGATTGTTGCACCTCATCTTTTCGCTGTGCTTCCAGCAGCCGCATCCCTCTGGCAGAAACACGTCGAGCTGTTTTCCAAAGCCCAAAAGCATGCGGAAAGCGATCAGCAGGACACCGCATGGAGTCGTATAAAACGATGGTTTCAATGACGCCCAACCAGGCGCTGCATCTAACCCGGTCATCGCGTCGCTGTTGTGATCGGCGCGTCCCGCCGGCCGGGTCGCTGGGCTTGGGGCGTCGGGCGGCAGCGCCGCAGGCGCGACATCGTTGTAGAAAACCGCTCGCAAACATTTTCCGCCAGCTCCATGGGAGCGGCATCTTCTCCCGACGATGTCGCCCCTCACGGGGCTGGGGAGTTTCGTGTGGGCAGGCTCGTTCTACAAAGATGTCACCCCTGACGGGGCTTGAGCCGGAGCGTTGTAAGCGAAGCATCCGCCCAGGCGCGGAGCGCGAGCCGTCCCGGCTCGCAGCACGTGGCCCGGACGACGGCTGTTGCAAACTTCCACGAGGCCTGTACGATTCGCCCGCTGCGGACGGGGACCGTCCGCGGTCCGAGATTGTCCCCGGCACATTTCGTGCCCGCCGTCGTCAGGCGCTCCGTTGTCTAAGGAAACGCTGAACAAATCCTTTAACCACGAATGGACACGAATGAACACCAATGGAAACC
>JBDHQG010000116.1:0-9034 GCA_039806925.1 Limisphaerales bacterium | reverse complement strand
CGAGATTGGGATCGCCCACGGAAATCCCGCTGCGCGGACCGGCCACGATGGGCCGGTGCAATTGAGCCAGCCAGGTGTTGAGGAACTCGACGGAGGTCTGGGCGCCTTGCAACGAGGTGATGCGCCCCCAGACATCAATCGGACGAAACGGCTGGAACAGATCGAAACCCGTCCACGCCGCGGGCTTCGGAACACACAGGTCGCCGGGGAAGTCTGGATTACACGGTGGCAGCCCGACGTAGCCATCGGGATAGCGGACGCCGTGAACGCCCTCGCCATTGTCCGCCCGGTCAAACGCCGCGATCGGAATGCTGCCATTCGCCATCAGTCGCGAGGTGGCGGCAAAGCCCGAGCACGAACCATGGGCGATTTCCATCCACGCCATGTAAACCGGGAAGAAGAACGCGTAGTAATAGGGATCGCGGATTCCAGGAACGGCAATGTCCGTGAACGGCAGATCGACGAAGATGTTGTCGCCGAAGTTGGCCTCGAATTCCTCCAGGCTGGGGCCGTCATCATCGTTCGGAAATTCCAGGCCATACAGCTGCGCGAAGATCGGCGGCGTCACCGTCACCGTCGAACCATAGTTCCAGCGATTGCCGCCCGTGCTGAGGTAGATGGGGTTCTCCACCACGATCTGAAAATTCCGCGCCACCGTCCCGACACCTGGAAGTTCCGGTACGGCGGCCACGGCGGAGGTCCGGTCAAACGCCGTCGAAACCACTTCCGCCTCCACCCAGTCGCTGGTGCAAAAGTTCGGCGGATCGAGCACGCAGCCCGAGCCCTTGAAAAACACCCGGATGCCGCTGTGCAGGTTCGCGCCGGTGAGGGTGAGGTTCCCGACCGGCGTGGTCTTGCGCGGCGTGGTCCGCACCAACACGGTCGCCGGGACACTCGACGGAGTGATCGATGTCAACGCCAGCGGCCCCGGAGGCGATTGCACGCGGAAGCGAACGTTGCGGTAGGTGCATCCTCCGAACGGACACGGCGCATAGGTGAGGGTCGAGTTGCCCGTCACGCTGCCGGGCTCCCGGCCAGAGAGACTGCCGTAAAATTCGGGCGGCAGGATCGTGTAACCGCTGCGCGATTCGAGAATGAGATGGACCGGGAGTTCCCGCGGCACGTCGCCGGAAATCGTGAACGTTCCATCCGCGGCCACCGGAAGCGTCCGGATGACATCTCCGCCGAGCGCCGAGATGCCCGAGCGCAGCGTCACCGTCCACCCGCTTTGATTCCCGCCGGTCGTGACATTGTTCACCTCGCCCGCGATTGCCACGTTGATCAGGCCGCTGTTCGCGGCACCGCCCCAGTTCGCGGTGGCAAACGTGCCCGGTTGATCGATCCGGCCGCTCCGGGGGGCGACGAGTTCTTCCGCGCCGTTGAAGCCGTAGTAGCGCACCAGCAGCCCGACGGAGTTGCTGAAGTAGTTCAGGTGCCGCCCATGAATGCGAAACTCGTAGTCCTGATGAAACTCATACGGCAAGGCGGTCGCGGCCTGCCAGTTCTGCGTGCTCTGGCCCCAGCTCAACCATTGCGGCGTCGGGAAGAACGGCGGATTCACCCCGAAGATCGTGCCGCCCTGAAACGAGTCCTGCGTCAGCCGACCCTCCCAATCGCCAAGTCCTGCATTGGTTCCATCCGTCAGGTTCACGTTTCCGGCGACCTGCATGGTCGGCGGCGGAAGAAACCCTGACTGCTGGATGTCCGGCACCGCGACATAGAGATGGAAGTTGGTCGAGTTGGTCGACACCATCAGGTAGCCACGTTGATCCGGCGTCGTGCCATTGAGCGTCGAGCGGAGGACGATGGTTTCCGCGCCGCGATACTCGTTGAGCAGGTCCACGACGCCGTCCGCCTTCAGCGCCCCGGAGCTGAACGGGATTCGCAGCTCGCCGGGCAGAATCCCGAAGCCGCTTCGTTGCAGGCTGACGGAGATGCCGTCCGTCGCACCGTTGCCGGAGCGGAGCTCGTTCACGTTCCCGCCGCTGCCGAAGGTCGCCAGCAGCCCCGCGCCCGCGCGTGCCTCCTCATACATGCCGCCCGTGATTTGACCCTGCGAACGCACCACCGTCCAGAGACGGACCTCGTCGAGATGGCCATTGAACGCAAAGCCGCCCGCGAAGATGTCGCCGAGATTCAGGAGATCATGCTGGCCGCCGAGGCTCAGGGTGTTGGTGGAGTTGTTTCCGGCGTTCGCGAGCCCCTTGGTCCCGGCCGGAGCGCCATTGATGTAGAACCGCGCCGTCGTGCCGTCATACGTCGCCGCGACATGCGTCCAGCGCCCGGCCACCACGGTGCCATCGGAGTCCGCGAACGTTCCCCCGCTGCGGTAGAACCGCAGCTTGTTGCTCGCGAGACCAAAGTAGAGGTTCGTCGAATAATGCCGCGCCACCAGCGCCTGGTTGCCGATCAAATCCCGGCAATAAATCCAGGCCTCGACCGTCAACAACGTCGTGTTGGTGTTCATCCACGGCTGCGCGCTGTAGTAAACGATGTTCGAGTAGGCGCCGTTGTAATCCGTGCTGCGGGCGACCGGCGGCGTCTGCCCGTGGCTGCTCATGGCCCACCCGCACCACGCGAGCACCAGCAGGACGATTCGTTGATAGAAGGATGTTTTCATGGATCGAGTCCGGTTTCTATGTGAGCGGATGAAGCTTGGCGTTCCTTGAGCAGTCGCGCGATGGGCATGTTGCGCCCACGCGGAATCGGGAGCGCGAGCCGTCCCGGCTCGCAGCGTGTCGCCCGGATCACGGTGTCGGTAAACTTCAACGGTGCCCGGTGCGCTCCACCCGCTGCGACCGGGGGGGACCGGTCGCGGTCCCCTAATTTCCCACGGCAACGGTTCCGGCTCAATCCGCCGGTTCGCCTTCGATGACGATGGGCGGGAGCTGTCCCCGGTTCACGAGATCCTGGAGATCGCGCCGGATGGTCCGGCGATCCACGCGGCACTCCTCGGCCAGCTGGGAGATGTTCGGCTTTTGGGAGGCGCCGCGCAGCCGCTTCAACAGCTCGTGCTGTCGCGCCAGGCGCTCGGTGAACAGGCGCTCGCGTTCGCTCGTGGCAATCTGTTCCGCGCGCTCCAGGGACCGCATCGCGCGAACCATCTCGCCGAACCCGCACTCGTCCAGCGCGGCCTTCACCGTGTCGCGCAGCTTCTGCAACTGCACCGGCTTCTTCAGCACGTACGAGGCGTGGTCCGGCCCCTGCAAAGCCTCCAGCTGCTCCTCCAGCCCGAGCGTGCCGGAGATGATGATCACCGGCACATGCGCCGCGAGCTGCTTCAAGCGCGGCAGCAGCTTCGCGCCGAGTTCGCCGCCTTCCAGGACATGATCGAGCAGGATCAGATCAGGCACCTCGGCCTCGCGCACCAGGGCCGCCGCCGTCACCGTGCTCACGCACGTCAGCCGGTAGCCGGCCAGCGCCTGGCTGTAGAGCTTGAGCTGCTGCGGATCGTCTTCCACCACGAGGATGGAAGCTGTGGACGGAGAATTCATGAACCGTTTGCCAGCATAGAAACCAGCGGCCGCTCGCGCAGTGGGCATGTTGCGCCCACGTCTTCAAGGGCGCTCCGTCGCCGCGCGTCGCCGGCTTCGCTCATCCGCCCGCCCCGGCTTCCGCCACGGGAACATAAATCCGGAACGTTGTCCCCGCGTCCGGCGCTGATGTCACCGCGAGCCCCAGCCCGTCCTGCTCGGCCATCGTGTAGACTGTCGCCAGGCCGAGCCCGGTCCCCGGTCGCGAGCCGAGCGTCTTGGTGGTGAAGAACGGCTCGAACATGCGGGACATCACCTCCGGCGGAATGCCCGGCCCGGAATCGCCGACCGCGACCTCGACGTATCGACCGGCAGGCCGGGGCGCGAGGAGACATCCTGTCGCCCTTGGCGCGCTGCGGGCGGCCAGGCGGAGTGTTCCCTTCCCGTTCATCGCCTCGGAGGCGTTGACGATCAGGTTCAACAACACCTGCTCCAGCCGGCCGCGCGAACCACGGGCCGGCGGCAGCCCTTCGGCGATCTCCAGCTTCAGGATGATCCCGGCGAGGAACTTCCGTCCCAGCATCGCCACCGTTTCATTCACCGCGGCGTCGACCTGATAAACGCCCTCCCTTTCCGCCGCCGCCCGGCTGTAGCCGAGCATCGACTGCACGATGTTCTCGCCCTGGCTCACGGCGGTTTCGATGGCGTCCACATTTTCCCTGGCGGCCCCCGTTGGCCGGGTTTGTTCCGCGGCGAGCTGGTTGGAGAGCCGGATGACCGAAAGCAGATTGTTGAAATCATGCGCGATGCCCGCCGCCAGCGTCCCGAGAGCGCGCATCTTCCGGCCATGCACCAGCTCGGACTGCGCCGAATCCAGGCGCTGCCGCTGTTCCTGCGCCAGCGCTTCCGCGCGCTCGTAGCTCCGCAACAGGCGCCGCTGGACGACGAAGACGAACACGCCTCCGACCAATGTCGCCATCGTCGCCGCCAACGCCACGGCTTCGATCCGCCAGCGCGACGATCTTTGCGGGACACTGGCACGACCGCCGGCCGCTGCGACCATCGGGCCAGTCTTCGGCGGTGGAGCGACATTCGGCGCCGCATCCCAGTCGAGCCCCAAATCTTTCAGGTGCGCGCGCACCGCGTTCAAATCCCACCCCACGATGTCGCCTCCGTCCCGCGCGAAAATCAACCAGCGCCCGTCGCGGCTGAACTCGATGCCATGCCCGCCGGCAATCTGCGAGGGATTGGAAGGCGACAACACCGCCAGCACGCGGCCGCCCGGGATTTCATGCAGCCGGATGTCGGTGCGCGCATTGGCCACGGCCAGCAGCCGGCTGTCCGGCGAGAACGTCACCGGCGGCGGCGTGATCGTTCCGAGCTCCAGCGGCGCGTCGAAGATTTTCTCCATCGCCGGGTAACGATAGACGCGCACGCCGTCATGCTCCGCCACCGCCACCCAGTTGGTGTCCGGGCTGCAAATTCCCCGCCCGAACGTGCGTGATTTTGCGATCTGCTTTCCCGTCGCGGCATCGCGCAAGGTCGCCGGCTGGTTCTGAAACATCAGCGCCACCGCGCGGCCGTCCCGGCTTGGCGAGACGTAATGCGCCAGCGCCTTGAAACCGCCCGTGACCCGCCCGGCCTCCACATCCAGCTGGATCACGCGATCCATCGCCGCGATGGTCATCGTGCGCCCGTCGTCGGAAAGTTGCCCCGTGTTCAGCGACACGCCGCGCTCCGGCTCATACAACATCTCGCCCGACGCCCACGTCGATGGCCGGCGCGCCAGCGATTCGCTGCTCACGTCGAAGCGGCGCAAGCCGGCAAACGCGAAGGCGTAGAGCGTCCTGCTGTCCGGGCTGAACTGCGCCCAGATGCCCGGCACCCGGCCCAACTCCACGCCCCGCGCGAAATCCCAGAGCTGCACCTCGCCGGGGGCCTGCCCTGAGCGGGGTGGATAACCAATCGCCAGCAGGCGTCCGTCCGGGCTCAGCCACACCCCCTGCGCCGCGCGCGGACGCCCGGTCGAGGCGAAGGTCCGAAAGGCCGTTTCCGTCTCCATCCGGCAGACCATTTCACGCCGCCCGTCCGGCGTCAGGCCCCCCACGCGATCTCCGTCCGCGCTGATGCCATTCAGCGAAACGCGCGTCTCGCGGAACAATTCGCGGCCCGACACCACGTCCCAAAACCGGCTCGTCGTGTCCCACGAATGCGTGAGCAGCTTCGAGCCGTCCGGCGTGAACTGAAAATAAACAATCGTGCCGAGATGCCCGAGGAACCGCACCGCCTCCCGCGGGAAACCATTCGTGTCGTCCAGCGCCGACCTCAGCTCCCACAGCGCCACCTGGCCATGCTCGCCGAGCAGCGCCATCCGGCGCCCGTCGGGATGCCACTCGACACCCGTCACCTTCGCGCCCGGATCGAAGCGCCGCGTCACGAAATCCTTCGCGATGTCCCAGATCTCCACCGCCTTCAAATCATCCATCGGCAGCGCGGCCAGCGTGCGGCCATCCGGCGTGAACGCCGCGCCGTCAATCACCCGCCCCTTCTGCAACACCCGTGGAACGCTTCCGGCCTCCACGCGCTGCAGCGCAAACCCTTCGCTGGTGAACATGCCAAGCGCGCGGCCGTCAGGCGCGAAGAGCAGCGGGTTCGACAAGTCGCGGACCCGCGCGCAGCGCGTCTGGAGCAGCAGGTTCGTCGTGGCGATCTCCCACACGCGCACCTCGCCGCCGTGATACCGGATCGCCGCCAGCCGTCCGTCCGGGCTGAACACCGTCGCCTGCGGCTGCGCGCCCGCCGCCCCGCCCAGCACGGCAATGCGCTGACCGCCCGGATGCCCCGTTACTTCGACGCCTCCATCCGTCAGCTTGCGGAAATAACGATCCAACGAGCCGTTCCACGTCAGCCCCACCCCGTTGAGATTCGTCGCGGCGACCGGCGGCAGCTCGATGTCCATCGCCGCGAGCTGCGCCACCGCCTCCTGTCGCAACGCCAGCCGTTGTTCCTCCGTCAGGCCCGGCCGCCGCACCAGCCCGCGCATCCGGCGGCGGTTTTCAATCAGCGCGCCCGGCCGGTTCGCATACCGCTCGGCGCGGACCTCGTTCAACCGCGAGTTCCACAGCTCCGCCTCGGCGCGGTCGGTGGCCTGTTGCGCGCGCTCCGCCTCGTCGCTCGCCCGCAGGGCGTTGACCTCGGCGCGACCCGCCTGCTTCGCCGATTCCTGCGATTTCCATACCAGGGCCGTGGCGAGCAGAACGACGACGGCGAGAATCAAAACCGAGGCGAGATTCGCCCGGCGCAGTCCGCGGCGCAGCGATTCGCGTCGCGCCTGCAGCTCCGCTTCGGGACCGCGGCTGGCGGAGGAGGATTCCGGGGATTCGGGCGCGGGCGTCACAGTCGGAAGCCTGCCCTAAAACCCGCCTGTTGGCCAGACGCGTCCGGCGGGCGAATCATGCCGGCTCCGCCTGAGCTTTGGTGAAACGGCGGAGCGCATCTGGAGGGAGTGTTGCCCAAACACGCGGACCGCGACCGGTCCCCGGTCGCAGCGGGTGGAGCGCACCAGCATGCGGAAGTCTGCGCGGATCGTCGCCCGGGCCACGCGCTGCGAGCCGGGACGGCTCGCGGTCCGATGCCGACGTTGTCACGGCATTTGGGCAACAGGCCTTGACACTGCCCGCCGGGGCGCGGCCTTCAGGCCGCTTCGATATCCGCACGACAAGCGGGAAACGATTGTTCTACAGCCTCCCAACGTGGAAGCGGCGTCAACGCCGCGCTCCGGCCAGGGTGCAATTGAAGTGGCGGGCAACATTGGTGAAGGTATGAGGTATGGACTGCGGAAACATGTTTCCGCTTTGGCTGCACGATGAATGCAGCCAAGCGCGTCGGGTGGCCGAAGGCGCAGCCAAAGCGGAGTCCTGCCTCCGCAGTCCACACACCCCACTCTCCTCTGAGCGCCATTTCCGATCACACCCCTCCGGCCATTCCACCGGACCTCACCCGTGGTTGGTATCAGTTCTCCGAGCCGGAGGGGAAGAGAATCAGCCCGGGCCGGTCCACCGTGGTCACGAAGGTTTCCTCCGGGCGAAACGACGCCTTGCCGGTTCGCTCGTCGCCGTCCAGGAAGCAGACGCATTCGAGCTGCGCGTTGGCCGAGCCGCGTTCATTCACGAACTTCCGCACGAGCTCCGTGGGTGGCAGCGTCTTGCGGCCCATCACCTCCACGAGCGGGAATTTCACCGCGCCATCATAACAGCGGAACACCAGCTCGGTGCAGACCAGCTTGTCCGAGCTGAAGAAATCGAAGTCGAAATCGTAACGTTTCCCCAGGTGGCTGAACGCCCGCGCAATCGCCTCGCGCACCTCCTTCTCCCCGACACGCGGGCGAAGCACCGCCGCGGAATCCGCCACGCCGATGCAATGCTCGAGCGTGGTCATGCGCACGCCTTCCGGAACCGCCTCGAGAATCAAATGCTCGTGGCCCGCCGCATCCCGCGCCGCGTAATCCTTCCACAGCGCCGCGACCCGCGGATCGCGATCCAGCCCCAGCCGGACGAGATCATTTGTCGTCCCGACGTAGAGCGCCGCGTGCGCCCAGTAGCCCGGCATCAACGCGCGGGAGAGAAACCAGTTCTGGCGTTCGATCAAGATGTCACCCGGCTTCAACCTGGCGCGAAACTCGGCCAGCTGTGCGTCCTGAATCATCAGCTGTCCGTCGCGCGACTGGCGAAATCGCGTGCTGCCCAGCCACGTCGAGACAAACGCCTGCCCGTGATAAGCGAGCGTCTTGGTGATGCGCCCCGCCTCCTTGATCGGCTCCGTCAAACCACCCCGGGCGAGCAGCGCCAGCCGTTCCTCGCGCGTTTCGGCGTGCCGGCGGATGACCTCGTGAAAACCGTCGTATGGCGCCGCGCCGGCCAGCCCGAGGCGTACGAACGTCTGCTCCGCCGCGCGGTAATCAGACAGCGACTCGTTCATGAAATCGCGCGCCTGCGCTTGCAGGAGGTTGCGCTTCACCTGGTCGAACATGCCCGACGGCAGGCCCCAGCTGGCATCCGGCTCGTTCAGCTTGCGCACGGATTCCGGGTACGGATCAAAGCGGGTCACGAGCTTCAGCGAGGAATCCGAGATCGCCGAGGCCGCCGCGAGCTGCAGCAGGAACGCGCGCGCCCGCAGCCGTTCGTCGGGGATCTCCGCCTGGCGCTGATGTTTCCAAACCAGTCCCAGCAGCGTCGTGCGACACGACAGATAGCTCAGCATCGCCTGGCGGATGGCGTCGCTGTCCGCCTGGTTGTAGAAGTCGCGGCGGCCCGCGAGAAACTCCGCCTGCAACGCGGCCGCCCGCGCCTCGAGCTCCCGCGCGCCGGCCATCGCGCTGACCAGCGTCTGCTCGTCCGTCGCCAGGATCGCCGCCAGATCGCCGGCCGCCAGCCGGCGCGGCGGCGGCGGCGGCTTGCCCAGCTCGCTGATGCGGTCGTCGCGCAGCATCGTGCGGAACCACGACACCGCGAAGAGCACCGCGACGGCCACGGTCGCCCAGCGGGCCGTTCCCCAGGCCAGGC
>JBDHQG010000115.1:0-9061 GCA_039806925.1 Limisphaerales bacterium | reverse complement strand
CGGATTGAACGCTGAAACCTGCACCGTTCCATAATCGTACGTTGAATAATTGAACCAGTGGTCGATCCGCAACTGCAGTTCCTCCCCCGCCGCCACGGCCGGCAGGTCCATCGGCGGGCTGACAGCGCGACTGCTACTGTAGGCGTAATAGTCCCCGTTGAGCACAGTTGCCAGCACGCTGCGACCACCGTTCGTGCCGAACTCCCAGGTGCCTTGATCGACCGACCAATCCCCCTGGCCCGCGGCAAATGTCTCGGGGTTGTAAACTTGGGGCACACCTTTCCAGACCTCCACATTGTCGATGTACCACCCGTCGGCTTCCGATCCGCAACTGCCACAGTTGCGGGTCGAGTAGTGCAAGAATCCCAGACGCACGCGCCGGCCCGCGAAGGCTCCCAAATCCATGTGAGCGCGCGACCAGATCACCGAATAACCGCTGAAGCCGGCCAGATCGATCCAACCACCCCACTGGCCGTTGGTCGGATTGAACGCTGAAACCTGCACCGTTCCATAATCGTACGTTGAATAATTGAACCAGTGGTCGATCCGCAACTGCAGTTCCTCCCCCGCCGCCACGGCCGGCAGGTCCATCGGCGGGCTGGTCAGGCGTGTCTGGGCGTATGCTGGATAGGATCCTGCCAGAACGGTCGCAGCGACACCATTGCTTCCATGTGTTCCAACTTCCCACACGGACCCATCGGTGTCCCATCCATTCCATCCCTTATCAAAAGTCTCCCCGCCGGTGAGGAGGTCGTGGGTGCTCACTCTCAGGTAAGCCGACGCGCTGGTTTGGGTGCCGCGCGGGTTGGTCGCGATTACTCGGTAGTTGCCTTCGACCTCCTCAGAAAGATTGGTGAACGCCAGCGTGCCGTTGGTTTGGCCGGGCATAATCGCCCATTCGGTGGCGTTGCTGCGGTACCACTGGTAGCTGGGACGCGGCGTGCCGTTGGCGAAGGCAGCGAGGCCCGCGCCGAGCAGCAGGTAGCCGGTTTGATTCTCCGGCTGGCGGGTGAACCATGGCGCGGGACCGGGCGCTCCTGAACATTTCCCACTCTCGCTGGCGGCGTAAAGCGCGGTGACTTCGGTGGCGGTGAGGGCGCGGCTGTAGAGCGCGGCTTCGTCCACCCAGCCCTTGAGGAATTGGGCGTCGCCGCGTCGGCCAATATAAAGCGGCGAGCTCCCGGCGGCGGTGTCGCCGGTGAAGTTGGTGCTGGTGCCGACGAGCTGGCTGTCTTGATAAAGCTGCAGGGCATCACCTTTCTTTGCCGTGGCGACGATGTGATGCCATTCACCGGCGATGATCTGACCACCGGTAACGCCCGCTGCGACTGCCCCTGCCGGGGTCCACAGGTAAAACTCGAGGATCCCAGTCGTGGTGATGCTCAACCCATATTCCCATTGGCCGGGGCCGCCTTTGGCGAGAATGGTGCGCCGGTTCTGGCCAGTCACGGCATCCGTCTGCGGCAACTGATCCAGCCTCACCCAAGCCTCGATGGTCATCTCGCCGTTCGTGCCGACGTGCGGGCTGAGCGCGGGTGCGTCGGGCACGGCCGCGTAGCTGTTCGTGCCATCGAAGCAGAAGGCCGTTGCGGTCACGCCGGGTCCGAATGTGGTACCGCCCCACACCGCACCGTCGTGATGATTGGTAGTCGAGTCGAGGCCACTGCCGTCCGCCGGCCACCAGGCGGCGAGATTCGTCGTGGGAGTGCAGAACGGTACGATGATTTGCGCCACGGTGCTGGTGGTGGAGCCGAAGGGATTGGTGGCGCGCAACGAGTAAGCGCCGGCGTTGGCGAAGGTGAGATTTGAGAGCGTGAAGGAGTAGCCGGTGGCACCGTTGATGGGAGTGCCGTTCAAGAGCCATTGGTAACTGATGTCCGGGCGGCCCGCCGCCAGCGCGGTGAGAGTGACGGTGTCGCCAAGGAACGCATTTTGGCTCACGGGATCCAACACAAACGTGGGCGCGGCCGATTCGTTGAAACATTTGCCCGCCGGACCGGCAGTATGGATGGTGGCAATCTGCGCGGCGGTCAGGTTGGTGTTGTACAAGCTGAGTTCATCCACCGCGCCCTGAAAGACGGTGGCGGCGTCATTGGCGGTCGATTGCCCGATGGACGCACCACTGCTGTCGTCGGTGATGGCGGGCGTATTGGTGCTGCCGTCGAGCACGCCATTTAGGTAAAGGAGGCGACGCCCGCCCTCATAAACCAGCGCCACATGATTCCAATCGTTCAAGGCCAGCGCGTTGGTGCTGAAAAGGCGGCGGGAGCTGTCGTTGTTCACCCAGGATTCCAGCCGTCCCGTCCCGTTGTTGATGCCGAGCGTGACGATGCGATTACCTTCCGAGTAGATGGTCGGGTAGGTCGCATTCCCAAAGCTGGTTGGCCGGACCCACGCTTCAATGGTCCAGCGCGGCAACCGGCTGAGGTCGTTCGCGGTGGATTCCAGCACACGGGCGCGCCCGCCGGTCCCGCCGAACGAGAAGGCGCGGCCCACCTGACCCGCTGCGTAAGTGGCATCGCCATTCAACACGCCGAAGCGTTTGCCAATGATGTCGTAGGTGTGATCCTCGGCGGGCCACCAGCCAACCAATCCGTCTGGAGGTGTCGCGCAGTTGATGGCGGCCTGGACGGACGCGGGGTGAACTTGCAGGAGTGAAAGGAATGCGATGAGTCCCGCGTAGAAGGGCGGGAGCAACAGGCGGGTGCGATTGCTGGCACGGCGGTCGGTGTGCGGTTGGGTGTGGAGGGTTGTTTTCATGATGGGTTGGCAAGTGGATCGCGCTTCTGCGTTACCCGCGGCAAGGCGTCGAGAACGACGAATGGAGAGTGGAATGGCGGTTCTCATCAGTTAAACGCGTGAATCACGGTGTTTATACAGGATGCCGGGCTGGACTGCCTATCCGTCGAAGTGCGCAGTCCTGGATGAATTCCGCAGACGGGAAGGGAATTTCTACGTCGTTTGACGCAGATGCCAGGAGGTGATCGTCTTCGCTGGACTCCGTTATCGTCCTTCGAACCGCTGACCGGGCATCTGCTTGGCGGTGGAGTTCCTCGCGCTGCGAGGAACGAGCCCGGTAAGGATGGTTGTCATTGCAAACATTGCGCCACTGCACGCGGCGCGACTGCTCACAGCGCGAGCTGTTTCACCACGGTAAACACATAACTAACCGCCAGTCAGTGGCGCAGGAATTTCGCTACGGCCTGCGACCGCGAAACGACGTGGAGCTTCGCGTAGATGTGGTGCAGGTGGGTGCCGACGGTTCGGGCGCTGATCTCCAGAGCAGCGGCAATTTCCTTGGACGAATTTCCCGTGGAAAGCAGTTCCAGAATCTGGGTCTCGCGCGGCGTGAGCGTGTCCAGTTCACTCGCCGTCCTGGCGCGCCGTTGGAAGGATTGTAGAACCAGGCGGGCGATCGAACTGCTCATGGGCGCGCCGCCGTGGGCCACTTCCTGGATGGCTTCGAGGAGCTTCGCCGGGGCGACCGGTTTCATCAGATAGCCGCTGGCCCCAGATTCAATCGCCTTGAGGATTCGGGCCGGCTCGTCGTGCAGTGTGAGGATGATGATTTCCAACGCCGGATGCTTTTGCTTGAGCGCGACGATGGAGTCATCGCCTGCGAGTCCGGGCAGTTCAAGATCGAGCAGCAGCACGTCGGGCGTTTCGTGGCCGAGACGTTTGAGCGCCTCCTCGGCGTTGGCGTGGGTGCCGGCGCAAACAAAACCGTCCGAGCCCGAAATCAGCGCCGCGAGATGTCTTCGGTAGGCGTCGTTGTCTTCGACCATTGCCACCCTGATGGGTGACGGCTTTCTGGGTGCGTCATCGATCATCGGTTTGTTGATGGGACCGAAATTTGGATGCAGACGGTTGTACCCCGCTCCGGCTGGCTCTCCAAGTGGAATTGCCCACCGGTCTGGCGCACCCGGCTTTCCATGTTACCCAGCCCCCTGCCCTGCCCTCTGGGATTTTGCGGGTTGAACCCTTTTCCGTTGTCTTCGATCGTGAGCGAGATCGCGCCGCCGGATGACTGGGTCCGAATCCAGACCTCGGTGGCATGCGCGTGGCGGACGACATTGGTGAACGCCTCCGTCGCAGCGAGGAACAGATTTTTGCGCTGGGTTGGTGTGAGCGTCATGACAGGAAGGTTTCCGGCCAACTCAAACCGGCACCTCACGCGGGCGGGTTCGAGGAATTGTTCGGCATACTGGCAGATGCGCGTCACCAGCCCGTCAAAGGATTCATCCGCCGGCTGGGTGGCCCAAAGAAAGTCCTTGAGGGCGCGGGACGTTTCGCGAGCGGTTTTTGCGAGGGTTCGCGCCCGGTGGGCGATGGCGTCCGGAGGCTCGGTTTCGGCGAGATCGGCCAGCAGGGTGATCTGCGTGAGGTTCGCCCCGAGACCGTCGTGGAGATCCTTTGCAATGCGTTCGCGCTCCTCGGCGAGGGCCGCCCCTTGGGCGAGGCGCTGCCGGTGCCTGAGCTCGCCGACCCGCCAGCGTGAAGCCGCGCTCGATGCCGCCGCCGCCAGCATCCCACAGACGATCTGGAACCACAGCGATTGATAAAACCGGGGCGCGAGCCGGATAACAAGGCTGTCGCCCGTGTGATTCCAGACGCCGTGCCCGTTTGCGGCGATGACTTGGAAACGGTAAGTGCCCGGTGAGAGATCGGTGTAGTAAGCGGTGCGTCGGGAGCCGGCATCCACCCAGTCGCGATCCAGCCCATCGAGGCGATACTTGAAGCGCGCCCTCTCCGTGGCGACGAAGCTGTTGACGGCATATTGGATTTCCAGGAGATGCCCTTCACCTGGACGCAACTGCAAGGTGCGCCCGCCAGTGCGGTTCTGGGCGGGAAGCAAGCGTTCCCCGGCTTCCGGAATTCGCGGCCCCGCGCCCGGATCGTCGCCAAGCGCGATGAGTCCGTTGGCGCGGACTTGTTCGATGACGACGGGCGGGACGGCGGTGTTGTCTGGCAACCGGCCGGGATCGAAAATGAGGACTCCCTTGCTGGTGGGGAACCAGAGCTGCCCGTCCCGGGTGCGACAGGTGGAGGGCTGGCATTTCTGGCCGTTCGTTTCGCTGGCGGGAAGGCCATCCGCAGCGGTGTAGGCGACAGTTCCCAAGCGGCGGATCTCGCCGCGGGCCACGGCGGCGAAATCCGCCTTCGGTATGCGGTATACGCCGCGATCTCCGCTCAACCACAGGTTGCCCCGCTGATCATCGATGACACCGTTGAGCATGTCATCCGGCAGACCTTCCTCCGCCGTGAAGGCCGTGAACACGCCATCGACGAATCGATGCAACGTTCGCTCCGCGACAATCCAGAGAGCTCCCTCGGTGTCTTCGCACAAAGCGCCGACATTGGTGCGGGGCACCCGATCGATTTGCTCCATTCGGCCGTCTTGAATCCGTGCGGCGCCAGCGGATGTTCCAATCCAAAGCGTGCCCGAGTGATCTTCGAGTAACGCGCTCACATCGTTGTCCGGCAGTCCTTCCGTTGTTTGAAATGTAGTCACGCGAGACTGCTCGATGGTGGACTCGTTCCCGTCGTCGCCGGACGCCGCTTGATCTCGGGCGAGATGCACGCGATGTAAACCTTTGGCGGTTCCCACCCACAATTGTCCGCGTCGATCCGGAAGCAGCGCCCGCACTTTGCTGTTGAACCACTCTCCGGCGAAACGGTGGGTCTCCAGCTCCCCGGAGGCGTAACGGACCAACCCCGACCCGGTGCCGATCCACACGTTGCCGCTGTCGTCTTCCGCAAGAGCCCGAACGTCACTGCGCGGAAGACCGTCGCGTTTGGTCCAGTTGGTGAAGGAACCGTTTTGATAGCGGCTCAATCCGCCGTCGGTACCGATCCAAATCGCGCCGTCACGCGCCTCGAGAATGCTCCAGACATTGTCGTGAACCAGCCCGCTACCTGCATCCAGCGAGTCGATCTCGCGCGGCCGCCAGCGGTGCAGGCCGTTTTGTTCCGTGCCGATCCACAGGTTCCCCTCCTGATCTTCCAGCGCGCACAATGGGAATGGGAGCGGGTGTTCAAGCTCGAATGGAAACTGCTCGGTCCGGCCATTGCGAAGCCGGTGCATAAAACCACGATCCAATGACATCCACACGTCGCCTTCGTGCGTGGAGGCAAAGAACACGCTGCGGCCATCCATTTGCAGCCCGTCCGTCATGGGACGCCAGCGGCCTTTGTTAAAGTGATACAGCAGGCTGTCAAACTGGTGCTGGTAGAAAAGCACCAGCAGCCCTCCGTCTGGTGCCGCCGCCAGCGCGGCCACGCCACGGTTGCCAACAATATCAGGAGCATCCACATGCTGAAGTGCTCCTGACGAATCCAGATACATCAAGCCATCCCATGTTCCTGCCCAGATCACGCCCTCTTTGTCCTCGTGCAGACACCGCAGAATATCCTTTTCGTAATCCGCGTCCTTGCCGAAACGCTTGAAGACGCCTCTCTCATGCCGCACCAATCCCAGGCGATGAGCGATCCAGACGCTCCCATCCTTCGACGCCAAGACGTCCGCCGTCTCAAAAAAGGTCTCGCTGCCATCCTCGTTCGTAAATCTGGTGAAGACCGTCCCGCTTTTCCTGACCACGCCCGCTGTGGTGCCAATCCAAAGATTCCCCTCTCTGTCCTCGGCTAGATGCCTGATGTTGTCTGCCTTCAGTTCGAGGGTGTTGTTGCGATCCCACACTGTGAACCTGGCCCCGTCGAACCGAGCCAGCCCGCGCGCGGTTCCAATCCAGAGATGACCATCCTTCCCCTGCGTCAGAGCCTGGATGGAATTGTCCGGCACCCCGTCCTCCTTCCGCCAGTTGCGTGAATGGAATTCTGATCCGGAAGAAGCGTTCAGCCATCCGGCGAATGCCAGACAGGACAACCAAGCAACATTCCTGCGGAAAGCGGAAAACAGATCACTTCGAAGATTTTCCATCCGGGGCATGGCACGAGATTTCCATCGAGCCCCGGAAAACGCAATCCTCCGAAATCATCCCTGCCTCATGATTGTCAATCGCAACAACTCCAGCGCGTGCTGGGAGGTGACGCTCTTGAACGTTTCGCGATCGAAGGCGTTCCAGCGGCGGTGCGCCGTCACTCCATTCGCGCTCGCGATGCCGATCCACACGGTGCCCACGGGCTTCTCCGGCGTGCCGCCGCCCGGGCCGGCGATGCCGGTGACGGAGATCGCGTAGTCCGCACCGGTCTGCCGTCGCGCGCCGTCGGCCATTTCCTTGGCCGTCGCTTCGCTCACGGCCCCGTGAGCGGCGAGTGTCTCCGCGCGCACGCCGAGAAATTTTTGCTTCGCCTCGTTGCTGTAGGTGATCAGGCCGGCGAGAAAGACCGCTGACGCGCCAGGGACATTGGTGATTCAATTCGCAATCGTGCCGCCGGTGCAGGATTCCGCGAGGGCGAGCGTCTGTTTTCTTTCGGCCAGCAGGCGCACGATGATTTCTTCCAGCTGCTCGTCGTCCGCGGCAAAGACAATCGGGCCAAGCAGTTCGCGGGTGATGCGTTCCGCCTCGGCGACGCGTCTTGCGGCATCCGCGCCGCGCGCGACGAAGCGCACGTCCACTTCGCCCACGCGTGCGCAATAGCCGAGGTCCATGCCGGAGCCGGTGAGGGGCTTGAGCGCGCCGGCGATTTTCTCTTCCACCTGTGATTCGCCCATGCCGGTCGTTCGCAGCGTGCGACAGACAAAGGGTTCCGGCAGCGGGAAACGCCCGGCAAGGATCGGCAGGACTTGGTTCGTGAACATCGGGCGCAGTTCGCGCGGCGGGCCGGGCAGCAGCACGAGCAGGCGGCACGCGGTGTCCGGGCTGGCGGAAGGTTCGAGAACGAGGCCGGGCGCGGTGCCGTTGGCGTTCATCAGCACGGTGGCGCCGTGGGGAACCATCGCCTGGATACGCGTGCTTGCGGGCATCGGGCGATGGCGCGATTTGAAGAAGCCATCGATGTGCGCGACGACGGACGGATCTTCGTGAAGCGTCCGCCCGAGCAGCGCGGCGATGAGATCGCGGGTCCGGTCGTCGCTGGTGGGGCCGAGTCCGCCGGTGACCACGATCAACTCCGCACGCGACAGCGCTTCGCGGACGGCGCCCTCGATGGCGGGACCGGCATCATCCACCGCGACCTGGCGGTTCACGATGTAACCGCGGTCGGCGAATTGCCGGCAGAGCCATTGTTGATGAGTGTTCAAGATCCGCCCGAGCATCAGCTCGCTGCCGGTGTTGATCAGTTCGATGCGCATCGGCGCCAAACATTTCAAGGCATCTTCCGGAACGCAAAGATGAAAGCGCGGCGTGCAAGTCGTGCGCGATGACGCGGGGTGGCTGCGCAAGTTCTGCGCACCAGAGGGGTGTGGAATGGCGTTTTACCGCGAAATCGTTGCTGGTACGTAACCTGCAAACGCTGGAAGATGTCGCAACCAGAGGAGCGCCAGAGGGCGCTTCGTTTGCACAACGTAAACAACAACCGAGTCGCAGATATTATGAAGACATTGAATCGAATCCTCGCGCTGGCCGGCGTGTCCGCTGTGCTCGCGCTCGGCACAGGTGCCGGCAACGCCCAGGAAAATCAAAACCAGAACCGCCCGGACCGTGGTGATCGCGGGCCCGGCGGCGGTCGCGGCAACTTTGATCCCGAACAGATGCGCGCGCGCATGATGGAGCGCTATCGCGAAGCCTTCGAGGTGAAGGATGACGCCGAGTGGAAGCTCATCGAGGGCCGCATCACCAAGGTCTCCGACGCGCGTCGCGACATGGGCGGCTTCGGCCGGATGTTCGGCGGCCCGGGTGGACGCGGTGGCGGTCCCGGCGGACGCGGCGGCTTCGGCGGCGAACCAAATCCCGATGCGGAGGCGCTCCAGAAGGCCATCGAAGCGAAGGCTTCCGCCGACGAGATCAAGGCCAAGCTCGCCAAGTATCGCGAATCCCAGAAGGCCAAGCAGGCCACGCTCGAGAAGGCCCAGGCCGACTTGCGCCAGGTTCTCTCCGTGAAGCAGGAAGCCCAGGCCGTGCTGATGGGCTTGCTTCAATAGATTGCCCCAAGCGAAGCTGGC
>JBDHQG010000114.1:0-9087 GCA_039806925.1 Limisphaerales bacterium | reverse complement strand
CGAGCCATTCCTTGCGCGTGATCGGCACGTTCAACACCGCCGAGCGCAGGTAGATGAACGGCACGTCGAAACCGCGCCCGTTGAACGTCACGATGCCGTCGTAATGCCTCGCCACATCCCCGAACGCCGTCAGCAGCTCCGTCTCGTCCACGCACGGCACAAACTCCACCGGCCCGCCCTCCGCCGCGTCCTCCTCGAAATCATCCGCCGTGAACAGCACCTGCCCACGCTGCGTTTCGGCATTGAGCATTGCGATACACACCACGCGCGAAGTCAGAGGCCACAGGCTGAAGAGATGTTGAATCTCCGTCCGCTTCGCCTCGCGCGCCGTTTCCTCCGGCAGCTTGTCCGCCTCGCGAAAGAGATATTCCCGCTGCGCCTCATCAAAGCTTTCAACGGGAAGGGCGGAGGTTTCGATGTCGAAGACGAGCTTGGCCATGACTGCGCGAACGGTGGGAGAGCGGGGTGGAAAAAGCACCAGGGTGGAGACCCGTCCATACTGCACGAACCCTCCACCCTGTCGGTTTTGAAGAACTATTTCTTCTTCTTCGCTGCCGGTTTCTTAGCGGCTTTCTTTGCTGGTTTCTTTTTTGCTGCCACGGTTTTTCACCTCCCATCAGGGGTTATGAGGTCCGCGTGATGATTGCCTCATCATCACCGCTGCAACCTATGGATGGTTGTTTCATCGCTGAAACACAATCGGCCGGGCTGCTTCACTTTCGCGCTTCACACCGGATCACCGGCATGATGTTTGGGCGTTGCGCGCCGCGGCTGAGTGCATTGACGACTCACTTCTCTCTGACGCACCGCGACAATTCAAGAAAAGATTTTGGAATCGCATCACGCGGCAACACCTTTTGCGCGCGCATTTCGATCCCGATCACGCGCCAAACTTGTCGAACATCTTCGCGTTCGCCTGCATCAGCCGCATGAGAAACTTCGCCTCGAACACGCCGAGCGATCCGAGGTTCGCGCCCGTCTCCGTGAAGCGCTCCAGCTTGTCCGAGCCCGAGCACGCCGACGTGAGCAGCACCGGCTGCGGATGCCACGAATGCCCCTTCATCGCGCACGGCGTCGAATGATCGCCCGTGATCGCCAGCACGTCCGGCTTCTTCGCCAGCAGGATCGGCAGCGCCGCATCCAGATCCTCGATCGCCTTCTTCTTCGCCTCGAAGTTTCCGTCCTCGCCCGCCTTGTCCGTGTACTTGTAGTGGATGAAGAAGTAATCGTAGTTGTCGTACTCCTTCACGTACCGCTCGAACTGCTCCGAGATCGTCTGCGGACCCTCGATCTTCGTCATGCCCACCAGCTGCGCGAGACCCTTGTACATCGGATACACCGCAATCGCCGCCGCGCGCAGGCCGTAGCGCTGCTCGAACGTCGGAATCTCCGGCTGATGCGCGATGCCGCGCATCAGGAACCCGTTCGCCGCCTTCTTCTTCGCGATCAACGGCAGCGCCGCCGCGTAGAAATCCGCGATCAACTTCGCCGCCTTCTTCTGCTTCGCGGACTTCGCATCCGTCGGCTTCACCGTCGAGATCGGCAGGCCCTCGCGATTCGGGTCGCTGTCCGTGAGCGGGCCTTCCAGGCCCTTGCCGCGGAAAATCACCACGAACCGATGCTCCTTGCCCGCCCGGATGATCACCTGCGTGTCACCGATCTTTTTGATCTTCTTCGAGAGAATGTCGCACAGCTCCTCGCACACTTCGGTGGCGATGCGGCCCGCGCGGCGATCCGTCACAATGCCCTTGGCGTCCAGCGTGCAGAAGTTCGCGCGCGCGCAAACGTCGCCCGGCTTCAAATCGATGCCGAGCCCGAGCGCCTCGATGACGCCGCGGCCCACCTCGAACTCCAGCGGATCATAGCCGAACAAGCCCAGATGCCCCGGCCCGCTGCCCGGCGTGATGCCCGGCGCCACCGGAATCATCCGGCCCTGCGCGGCATTCTGCGTCAGCGCGTCCAGATTCGGCGTGTGCGCGGCCTCCAGCGGCGTGCTGGAATCCGGGCCGCCCGTGGCGATATCCCCGAGACCATCCAGCACGATCAGCGCGAGCTTGGCGTTCGTTTTGACGAGCAACTTCGAGTAAAGAGCATCCAGGTTCATGGCAATAATAGATTCGGTACGGCTGGTTTAGATCATTCGTGATGATGCCTCGCGCATCCGGGTATGGGGGCGGGCGACCGGTGGTCCCGGCAAAAGCGGCGCGATAATGCGGACCCCGCGCCGACGCGTCAATGGGGGAAAATCAGCCGAAAGGCACCGCGCGCGAACAAAGCGGTAGAAGACTACCGCACTCCACGACGACAACGCGCACCCGGGGCCGTCACGCGGCAGCCGCCAGGTCTTGGGCTGCGCCAGCCCTCCGGCGCTTTTGCGTTTGCAGCCCCGTCAGGGGCGGAATCTATGTAGAGAGAACCCAACCGATATTGAAACCAGCCCCGGAGGGGCGTCATCATCGGGAAGATGACGCTCCTACGGAGCTGGGAGGTTCGCATGGGACCGCGTTGCTACAAAGATGCTGCCCCTACGGCGCTCCGGTATTCAGCAGCGCACGGATGGGCATCGGGCTTAAGGCATCCATCCAAATGGTTTTGATGACAGGCCAGTTTCACGTTCGCACTTCTTCAAATACGAGCGTAGCTTCCATCCTGCCACCACAAAAGCTGCTGCAACTATCAAAATGATGGTCCCAGTCAAAACGTCGTGCTTGTGAACATCACTGGCCTTCTGCTCTTGTGAGAGATTCACGAAGAGAATCAGAAGCCCGATGGTGACAATGGTCGCAAGCAAGCCTAGCCCTATCAAAAAGCGCCAAGCCGCGCGCAAAGCTTGCAACTCACCAACGCTCCATTGTTTTGTCTTCTTCTCCGGAGGAAGTGGGGGTGGTTTTTCCATACGCGTGATGATGCCTAATGACGGCTACCAGAGTAATGAGCCGAGCTTAGTCGGTACTATTGGATATTGGGGTGCGCTTGTCCTAATTCTTTGTTTCTCCACTTTCACCGCCGTTACTGAACCATTTCCGAGAGCCTTTGGCAATCGCCTTGGCGCGGCGGCGTGCGGCCGTCCCCGGCCGCAGGAACTCACGTTGTTCCAAGAGGCTCCTCTTCTCACGGTATCCTCCACCACCGGTCATCGCACCCTGCTGCGCCCGAGGACGGGCGCACTCCGCAGACTCCTCGCGGAGGTCGTCAGCGTTCGGTCACGCGCCAGCGTCTTGGAGTGCGGTAGCCCTCTACCGCTTTCTTCAGGCGCGGGGTGCGTTTCAGCCGGGTCTAAGTAAAGGGAACCTTCCGTGCGCTCGAACCTAAGGAAACGCTGAACAAATCCTTTAACCACGAATGGACACGAATGAACACCAATGAAATCAAGGCTTCCAACCGCCTCATTCGTGTCGGTTCGTGTCCATTCGTGGTTCAATCAGCGCTTCCCTAAAGCGCCAGAGGGCTGGCGCACTCCATGACCTCGCGGAGGTTGCATGGCGCTCCTCATTCGCTCCTACCCTCCTCCGGTCGCTCCGCGACGATCTTGAGCTTTCGGTTTCCCGATACCGCCTTGCCGTGCCCGGAGTGTCTCATGCGGCAGCCGCAGCGGACTCTTCAGGTGCCGTAGAGGGGAGTTGGCGTGCCGTAACACCGAGTTCCAGCGCCGTATGAGAAGTTTTCCCACCGCCGACCTGAGTTGGCGGGCGGCAAGAGGATCTTTCCCTGCCGCACGGGCGAGTTGGAGCGCCGCAGCGTCGAGTTCCCCTGTCGCAGAGCGGTCTTTTGTCACGGAACCGGACACGCTTTGGACAGTCGCGTGTCTGGTTTCGGGACATGATCACCCCGGTGGGGCGAGACTCCGTCGAGCCCTGATCAGATCCGGACCTTGGCCCAGCTGATGACACAATGCGAAGAGCCGATGGCGGGTCACTTCTGGCTTCCCAGATTCACGTCGCTGGAGAGTGCGATGCTCTGAGGTTTGATCACGGCTCGACGGAGTCTCGCCCCACCGAGTTTGGAGGGCTTGCGATTGCGCTCTTCCGCCGTCTTGTCGATCCACGAGGATTTCGGGCATACTTCACCGCATGAACGAGAGCGCTCCCTTTTCGGACATCGGTCGCAAGAATCCTTCGCGCGGAGTGCATCTCCAGCTCGGTCGTCCCAATTGGGTGCTGCTCACCGTGACGGTGGAGGATCGCCGGTCGTGTCTCGCCAGCGAACAGATTCTACAGCATCTGCACGAAACGTGGGAGCATGCCACTGCGTGGCTGATCAGCGACTATCTCTTGATGCCGGATCATCTCCACTGCTTCTGCGCGCCACAAGAATTGGCCGTCCCCATCGAAGACTGGATCACCTACTGGAAACGTGACTTCCGCCGTCGCCACGGCAAGACCGATTGGAAGTTCCAATCACGCGGCTGGCACCACCGATTGCGCGACGGCGAGAATTACTCAGCCAAATGGCTCTACGTGCAGGAGAACCCGGTGCGCAAAGGACTGGTCCAGCACATCGACCAATGGCCCTACAAGGGTCGAGTCCACGACATCCGATTTCCTTGATCGGGTGGGGCGAGACTCCGTCGAGCCGTGATCAGCTCAAGGATGTTGAGCATCCGATGATGTGGTGCGAAGCGCCCGAAGGCTGGTGGATTCAAGCTCCCCGGAGTGATCCTTCTGGTGAATGCCAATGTCCCAAGGTTTGATCAGGGCTCGACGGAGTCTCGCCCCACCAAGGCTGGACTGCTCACTTGACGGAGGAGGAAAACCGGGGGCCGGATGGATTCGGTGCTTCCCATTCACGTTTTTTGGCACTGGCGCTGCTATGCATCCATTGCGGTTTGGTTGAGCGGGTGCGCCGGAGGATGGGTGAGTGCCTGTCTTTCGTTAGTCGCGCGTCTGCCGCAGAGCCGATGGTTTAAGCAGCGAGTCATTATGCCCCTTCCTACGGAACGTTACACGTTTGTGCTCACGCGGCTGCGTTATCTGGACGCCGCGGTGGCGAACATTTCCACTTACCGGCCGGATGGGAAGACGCCGGAGCAGATCGCGGCGTTGATTCCCGCAGCGGATACAGAGTTTGCCGATCTGGTGGGCAAATACAACGCGCAGAACACGGCGGATGCCACGTTGAGCACGGCGTACGAGGCGGGGCATGACAAAGCGGTGTCGGTGTATGCGTGCATGAAGTCGTGCTATCGCTCGGATACGAATTGCACGCGGTCCATCGTGTCGCTGCCGAAGGAGGATCGCACGCCGGAGCAGACGTTGGTGCGGATGAAGGCGGTGGCGAATCTTTGGGTGAACCTGCCCAATGTGCCGGGCACAACGGAACCGCTAACGGTGGGCGGGACGACAGCGGCCACGTTCGCCAACATGGCGGCGGATCTGGAGGTAAAGATTGCCGGGGCGACGCTGGCGGATGCGCAGTATGCCGGGCAACTGGCGGAGTTTCATTCCAAGTTCAATGGCTGGGATTCGTTTGTGAGCGCGGCGGCGGTGCAGGGTCGCGCGGTGTATCCTGTGGGTTCGCCGGAGCGCGCTTACATTGATCGCATCCCCACGGAGCCGAGCACGCAATTGCCGGTGCAGGCCGTGATCACTTCGGCGACGAACCCGAGTCCGGGCGCGGTGTTCCTCGAATTCACGGCGGAGCACGCGACGAGTTTCCAGGTGTGGCACAAGGGCCCGGGTGAGCCGGTGTTTGTGAAGGTGGCGGATGTGTTGCTGCCGGGCGAGTATCTGGCGACGGGCCTGGAGCCCGGCGCGCACGAGTATCAAATCGTGGGAGAGAATTCGCGCGGGGATGGCCCCGCGAGCACGCCGACTACGGTGAACGTGGCGGAGTCCGCCGTGGCGTAGCGGTAGCGCCGATGAAGAGTTTTCTGTCTGGGGTCATAGGCAGCGGAGTGGGCATCGCTTGGGAACCGGGGTCCAGACAGGATTGAATTCGCCCCTGCGTTCCCTCCTTGTACGGTCGCCCGGTGGGGACTGAAATGCCCACATCACCTCGAAGGGGCCGGAGCTTTCACGTTCCGGCTCCTTTTGTTTTCGGATGGGAGATGCAAGACCGGTTGGAACCGGTCCGTACCGCATGTTGCCTCAGCTGAGGCGCATGGGCATGACGACGTAGAGGAAGGGGCCGTTGATCTTCAGAACGCCGGGACTGAGCTCGTCGATGAGCTCGAAGTAAATCTCGTCGGTGTTGAGCGCGTTGAGCGGCTCGATGACGTAGCCGGGATTGAACGCAACGGAGATGTCCTTACCCTTGTAGTTGATGGCCATCGATTCGCGGGCTTCGCCGACGTCCGGGCTGTTCGCGGTGATGGAGAGGTTGTTCTTCGCGAAGGTGAGCTTCACGGAGTTCTGTTTCTCACTGGTCATCAGTTCCGCGCGGCGGAGGGCGTGGAGGAATTCATCGCGCACGAGGGTGACGCGTTCCTTGGTCTCGGCCGGGATGACTTGACGGTAGTTCGGATAGTTGCCTTCGATGAGCTTGGTGATGACGAGCGTGGCGTTGCCTTTGTCGTCCTTCAACGTGAAGGCGGCCTGGTTGTCAGAGAACTTGATTTCAACTTCGCCCTTGTCCTGCAGGAGGCGGTTGAGTTCGTTGACGGCTTTCGCGGGAACGATGAATTCGCCCTGGCTGGTGGCGGGCACATCGACTTCCTCGTCCACAAGCGCGAGACGGCGTCCGTCCGTGGCGACCATGGTGAGCTTGTGTTCCTTGAGGCTGAAGAAAATGCCGTTGAGCACGTAGCGGCTCTCGTCGGTGGAGATGGCGAACGAGGTCTTCTTGAGCATCCCCTTAATCTTGTCCTGCGGGAGGGAGACTTTCTTGTCTTCCTTGAACTTGGGCAGCGGAGGAAATTCCTCGGGGCCGAGTCCACGAATCTTGAAGAAGCTGGATCCGGAACGGAGCGCGGTGACGTTCTTGTCGTCGACTTCGAGTTCGATCTCGGCGCTGGCGAGCTCGCGGGCGATGCCGAAGAGTTTCTTCACCGGGATGGTGGTGGCTCCGGGCGTCTTGACGCTGGCTTCGACGGAGCAGGTGATGGTGACGTCGAGATCGGTGGCGGTGAACTCCAGGCGATTGCCCTCGGCGCGCAGCAGGACGTTGGAGAGAATCGGCAGCGTGGTGCGCGAGCTGACGACGTTCTGGACGGATTGCAGGCCGGCCAGAAGTTGGTCCTTGGCAATGGCGAGATTCATTGGGTCTTTAATAATGTATCTATCTAAGAGATCACCTGAACTATTATTAAGGGCTGTGAATAGTGGAAACAACTCGCAGTGTCAAGGGCACGACAGGAACTTACGGCGAATACGGAGCACGAAAAACTTCGTGAGCAAAAAAGAGGAAGAAGCGGAGCCCGGGGTTATTCAGAAACGGCACAGTCTGTTCACAGGCAACTGTGAGGTTACTCCGTGGGTTGTTGGCAGGAATGCGGCGGCTTGAGTCAGACGCCGTTGAGCACGTCGATCATTCCGCGGAGCCGGCCGTAGTCGCGCTTGTTAAACTCGAAACAAATGCGCGGCAGGGTCACGAACTGGTTGTCTTCGCGTTCCTCGGGCGTCGCTTCGCAGGCTTTGATCTTCGTGCCGTTGATGATGTCTGCAAAGTCCTCGTTGAGCGCATCAATCGAGGATTGGGAAGGCAGATGCTGGAGGCGGATTACCAGCGTATCCCGCACGAAGCGCATGGAATGATAATTCCGGTAGAAGCGCGTGATGAACTTCACGGCGTGATCGGGATCATCCGTGATGTGATACAGATTCAGGTCTTCGGGAGAAATGAGACCGTTGCGCAGAAGATGTTCGCGGACGTGTTTGTCCCAGGTTTTCCAATACGCGCCGCCGGGGCGATCCATCAAGACGAGGGGCATGATGCGGCTTTTTCCCGTCTGCATCAGGGTCAGTGCCTCGTATCCTTCATCCATGGTGCCGAATCCTCCAGGGAAGAGCACGATGGCGTCGGAATTCCGCACGAAGGTGAGCTTGCGCGTGAAGAAGTATTTGAAGGTGATCAGCTTCTTGTCGTGCTGAATCACCGGATTCGCGCTCTGTTCCCACGGCAGGCGGATGTTCGCGCCGAAACTGCGCTCCGGCCCCGCGCCTTCATGGCCGGCCTGCATGATGCCGGGTCCGGCACCGGTGATGACCATCCATCCCGCATCGGCAATGCGGCGCGCGAAATCGACGGCCTGCTGGTATTCCTGCTTGGAAGGAGCGGTGCGGGCCGAGCCGAAAATGGTGACCTTGCGAATGCCGGCGTGCGGTTCAAACAGCTTGAAGGCGTAGCGCAGCTCGCGCACGGCGGTCTGGATCACGCGCGCGTCACCGCGGACCGAAACGTCGGTCAACAACTTGAGGGCATTCTCGATGATGTCCGAAACGAGGTCTGGATTGTTGCCTCCGCCCTTGTAGGCGATGAGCTCCTGAATGCGCCGCTTCAACTCGGGGTCACCCTGCGGCTTTTCCGATCTGTCCATGCACTGAGACTATCGGCTGAAGACTGAAATGCAACAGCCCCCGATGAAACGGGATTTACCTTTGGCGTGCGGCGGTTTAGGAACAGCACGCTTTGAAGCCATTCAGCACAAACTTTAGTCGCGCCTGCGCCGTCTTCCTCGTGAAGGCGGCGATGCTTGTCGCGTGGGCGGCGGCCTTTGAAGCCGCGGCACACACGCCCAGCGAGACATATCTCTCGATGCGGGTGGACGGCACGAACCTGACGATGCGCTGGGATGTTGCGTTGCGCGATCTGCACCAGGGGATGGGGCTCGACGCGGCGCGCGTGCCGACCATGCCCGCGGAGGAATTGCAGCAGCGCGAGGAAGCGCTGGCGCTGGATGTGGCGGCCGGCTTCGTGGTCCGCGCCAACAGCAACCGGGTTGAACTCGCGGTGACGGATTACACGACGCTCCCGTTGAACGACGTTCAGTATGCGCGCCTGATCTTCGCCGGCCCGGGAGCCACCAGCCGGATCGACTCGGTGGAGATCAACGCGGCGGCCGTGTTTCGCGTGGACACGAACATGCACGGCCTGCTGCGCGTGGAGCACGGCGAGCGGGTGGATGCCGTGGCGTTCAACCAATATTCCCCT